>NZ_JBMVJC010000016.1:0-42165 GCF_049893385.1 Streptococcus sp. VTCC 12905
GGGACTTTTTTTCTACACTAAAAAAGGCTCCATAATCTCTACAGTGGATTTACCCACTACAGAAATTATAGAGCCTAGTTTCATTGCGGCCAATACCAAGGAGATTGATCCTAGTCGTCTGGAGAAGACCCACTATTCAGATTATAGTCCAGTTGCTTATCCAGTTGAGTTGTGGGATGTCTTGGGGCAAAATGGGACTCCTGTCCGCATGACTATTTCAGAGCTAGGGCCTGTCTTGTTGACGCGCTTGCTGGGCTTGAATGATACTCAGGAGTCCATCTTGAACATCGTTTTTAGAGTGGCAGACGAGCATGGACTTCTCTTGGTTGACTTAATGGACCTGCGTGCTATGCTCAATTTTGTAGCCGAAAATGCAGCAGAGCTGAGCCAATATTATGGAAATATTCCAGCTCGTTCGGTTGGTGCCATCTTGCGTAGCTTGGTTGTTTTGGAGCAACAAGGTGGTAAGATTTTCTTCGGTGAGCCCAGTCTTGGCATTGCTGATTTGATGCGTACAGCAGAAGATGGCCGTGGTGTTATCAACGTCCTTCAAGCTACTGAGTTATTCAATCAACCAACTCTTTATTCGACAGTCCTTCTCAGCCTTTTATCAGAACTCTATGAAGTCCTACCTGAGGTGGGCGATTTGGACAAGCCTAAGATGGTCTTCTTCTTTGACGAGGCTCATGTTCTCTTCAAGGACGCTCCAAAAGTTCTTCTTGAAAAGATTGAATTGATTGTTCGTTTGATTCGTTCAAAAGGTGTTGGTGTCTTCTTTGTAACGCAGAATCCGACGGATATTCCTGATAGCGTGGCAGCTCAGTTGGGCAACCGCATCCAACATGGTCTTCGCGCCTTTACACCAAAAGAGCTCAAGACAGTCGCGACTGTTGCCGAAACCTTCCGTCAAGAAGGTGGGAAGGATTTGGCTAAGGTCATTCAGGAATTGCAGGTAGGTGAAGCGGTTGTGTCTACTCTGCAAGCTGACGGGACACCAAGCTTTGCGGATCGAGTATTGATTTACCCTCCAAAGAGTATGCTTGGAACGGTGGAGCCAAGCGCCCTTTTGTCAGTCATTAATAATTCTCCTTTGATGGAAAAATATGCTGACGCGGTCAACCGTGAATCTGCCCATGAGCAGATTTTAGCCATGACAGAGGCTAAAGAAGCTGAACTCATCAAAAAAGCAGAGCAGGCCGAGGAGGAAAAACGGGCGGAAAAAGAAGCTCAGGAAAAGGCAAAATTGGAAGAAAAAGCACAGAAAGAAGCGGCTAAAGCTGCTCAAAGAGCCAATCAACCAACCAGACGAAAAACCGATTCTGTAATGGATCGCTTTACCAAAAACTTGATGAGTCAGGTTGGTCGGGAAGTTGGGCGCGTGGTGACACGTGGTATTATGGGCATGTTAAAAGGGAAGTGAGAGTCATCTCCTTCTTTTTTTATTTCATACTTAGAGACAAACTTCTTGCATTCTAACTGTAAATTCGTTATGATAGAAATAAATCACTAGTTAGTACAAAAAGGAGTAAGCGATGCCGAATCAATTGGAAGAACTATTGGCAAATTATATTCCTCAACCTTTAGGCGAAAAACGATGTTTTTCAGTCCTCCTACCATTGGTTTGGTCAGAGAATCAATGGCAGATTCTATATCAAGTTCGCAGTGAATCAATCTCTCAGCCTGGAGAAGTCTCATTTCCTGGTGGAGGAGTTGAGGAAGGAGAAACACCACAGCAAGCAGCTGTTCGGGAGGCTGTGGAGGAACTAAATATTCAACCAGAACAAATTGATATACTTGGAGAAATCGATTATTTGGTCTTTGAGCGCTCGACCATTCATTGCTTTGTAGGACGGTTAAATCTGGATTGGATGACTATCGTCCCTAACGAAGAGGTTGCTCGGATATTTACGGTGCCATTATCCACCCTGCTGACAATCCAACCTGTCTATTATCAATTGGATTCTAAAGTCGTTCCAGAATGTGATTTTCCTTTTGAACGATTAAGAGGAGGAATTAGTTACCCATTTAGTTATCAAAAGCGCTCTATTCCATTCTATGAACAACTTCCTGAAAATATATGGGGAATGACAGCTCAATTTACCCACAGATTCACTGAAATTATTAATCAACAAACTTCGCCGTAAAGTTGGCGGAGTTTTTATTTTTCTGTACGGATAGATAGCAAGTTCCTAAGTGCAGGGGAGTTAAACTGGTGAAAAAGACATAATAGAACATTGACAACATACCCCGCAGGGTATATAATGATAAAAAAGAATATTTAGGAGTACCTCATGTCTAAAAAAATTGTTATTATTGGTGGAGTTGCGGGTGGTGCAACAGCTGCAACGAGGTTGCGTCGTTTAAATGAAGAGGACAAGATTGTTCTATTTGAAAAGGGAGAGTATATTTCTTTCGCGAACTGTGGACTTCCCTATCATGTTGGCGGAGTTATTAAGGAACGCGAAAATTTATTGCTTCAGACAGTTGATGGGATGAATCAACAATATGGATTGGATGTTAGGAACTTTTCAGAAGTGCTAGAAATCAATCCGCAGAGTAAAAGTGTAACGGTGCTAAATCATCAAACAGGTGAAAGCTATGTTGAGTCCTACGATAAACTCATCATTTCGACTGGTGCAAAAGCCATCGTTCCTTCAATCGATGGTTTGGAAGAAGCGCAAAATGTTTTTAGTTTACGAAATATTCCTGACATGGACCAAATAAAGGCATATATCGCAGAAAACCAGATTGCAACAGCAACCGTTGTTGGTGGTGGGTTTATCGGACTTGAAATGATGGAAAATTTAGTGGAATTAGGAATTCAGGTTCAGTTGATTGAGATGGCCCCCCAAGTTATGCCGACAATTGATATAGAAATGGCACAACTCATTCATTCACAGATGAACATCCATGGTGTTAATTTGATTTTAAATGATGGCCTAAAGGAGTTTCGACAAAATGGAAGAGAGTTACTTCTAACCAGTGGCAAAACCCTTCAAACAGATATGACTATTTTATCAATCGGAGTCCTACCTGAAAATACGTTGGCTAAGGTTGCTGGGCTTGAATTGGGCTATAAAGGGGGCATCAAGGTTAATCAACAATTGCAGACGAGTCAACCTGATATCTATGCCATTGGTGATGCAATTGAAGTCATTGATTTGGTTAGTGGTCAGCCGACCCATATCCCACTTGCATGGCCAGCCAATCGTCAAGGAAGATTGGTTGCTGATATCATCAACGGTAGTGATGCAGGATATTTCGGTACACAGGGAACAGCTGTTGCTAAAGTGTTTGAATTAACTGTAGCTAGCACAGGAAATAGTGAGAGATTATTAAAACAAGCAGGTATTGAATATGAAACGATCCATATTCATCCAAATTCACATGCAGGTTATTATCCGGGAGCATCTCCAATTGCCCTAAAACTCTTGTTTGGAATAGATGGGAAAATATTAGGAGCCCAAGCAATTGGGACAGAGGGTGTAGAAAAACGGATAGATGTGATCGCGACTGCCATGCGTTTTGGAGCACGTGCAGACCAACTAGCTAGTATTGAATTATCTTATGCTCCACCCTATTCATCAGCCAAAGATCCAGTCAACATGCTGGGGTATACTGCTGATAACATCCTCTCAGGGAAAGTAGCTACTTTCCAATGGTCACAAGTTGATGAATTGATAAGTAATAATGCCTTTTTATTGGACGTTCGAGAAGAATTTGAACTAGCAACTGGTACAATAGAGTCTAGTCACCACATACCTCTAAATCAATTGCGCCAACGGTTGGGAGAACTTCCCAAAAATCAACCAATATATGTTTACTGTCAAGTAGGACATCGTGGCTACAATGCTGCACGCATATTAAGTCAAGCAGGATTTGATGTAAAAAATCTTGATGGTGGCTATAAAACTTATAAAACTGCTCATTATCGCATAAAACCACTAGATTATCTATCTTTCAACCAGACAAGACATAAAAGTGAAGACCTTAAAGAGCCTTCAGAAATCATACATCTAGATGCCTGTGGCTTACAATGTCCGGGACCAATTTTAAAAGTGAAAGAAAAAATAGATAAGATGTCTATTGGTCAAAAAATGGAGATTGAAGCAAGTGATTTTGGCTTTGGTGCAGACCTTGCAGCTTGGTGTCAAAATACTGGAAATACTCTACTATCAAACAAGATTGAAGATGGAAAGGTTCTTGCGACAATTGTGAAAGGGAAGTCTTCTATTTCTGAGAGCGAGATGAAAAATCTACCGTCATTAGGGCAAGAGGGAGTTTTAAAGGAGACAAAAGATGGTGCAACGATGGTTGTTTTCAGTGGTGACTTGGATAAAGCTTTAGCCTCAATGATTATTGCTTCTGGTGCAGCTGCATACGGGAAAAAGGTAACGATTTTCTTCACCTTCTGGGGCCTATCTATTCTTAAGAAACAAAAGGTGAAAAAGTCAGGCTTGGCCAAGTTATTTGATATCATGTTACCTTCCAAAGCGAATAACTTACCACTTTCTCGGATGAATATGGGAGGAATGGGAGCATTGATGATCAAATACATTATGAAGCAAAAAAATGTTGATTCTCTTCCTGATATGATTGAGCAGGCACATCAATTGGGTGTTAAATTTGTGGCTTGTACGATGAGTATGGATTTAATGGGGATAGAAAAAGAAGAATTATTTGATTTTGTTGAGTATGGAGGTGTAGCAACCTTTATCGGGGACAGTGAACAGGCAAATATGCAATTATTTATTTAGAAAAAAATCGGATGGAAACATTCGATTTTTTATTGTACGTGTATTAAACAATCCTGAATGTATACTATGAGTAAGACCCCAATTTGAAAAGTTTAGAGGTGGATAGAGTTAGTTAAAAAAATAAATAGAACTGTATATAAAATTGCCAGTGACACAAAATTCATTATTGTTTGTAACCTTACTGATAAACACTTGTAATAATGATACCAGCTTTTAACATTCAAAGTGACAATATATGTTAAAATTATATATGTTCACTTTGGAGGGAGAAAAAATGGAATCAATATTAGAAATAAAGAATGTTACGAAAATTTTTGGAAAAAAACAGAAACAGGCATTGGAAATGGTTAAACAAGGAAAAGCCAAAACAGATATTTTGGAGAAAACCGGTTGTACAGTAGGTGTTTATGATGCAAGTTTCGAGGTGAAACAAGGTGAAATATTCGTTATTATGGGTTTATCTGGTAGCGGAAAATCGACCCTCATTCGCCTGATTAACCGTTTGATTGAACCAACATATGGTAGTATTTACATTGAAGGACATGATATTGCAAAAATGAATCAAGATGAATTAAGGCAAGTTCGTCGTCATTCCGTTAATATGGTTTTTCAAAAATTTGGACTTTTCCCGCATAAAACTATTCTTGAAAATACGGAGTATGGGTTAGAAATTAGGGGTGTGGATAAGGCTGATCGACAGAAATTGGCCGAACAAGCACTAGAGAATTCCTCACTCTTACCTTTCAAAGATCAATACCCTGATCAATTATCCGGTGGGATGCAGCAACGAGTAGGTCTTGCAAGAGCTTTGGCCAATAACCCCGATATATTATTGATGGATGAGGCATTTTCGGCCTTGGATCCACTCATTCGGAAAGAAATGCAGGATGAATTATTGGACCTACAGGAAAAAGTTCAGAAGACTATCATCTTCATCACACATGATTTAAACGAAGCCTTACGTATTGGGGACAGAATTGCTCTCATGAAGGATGGTAAGATTATGCAAATAGGGACGGGTGAAGAAATTTTAACCAATCCTGCTAATGAATTTGTCAGTGAGTTTATCGAAGATGTCGATCGTTCAAAAGTGTTAACAGCTCAAAATATTATGATTAAGCCGATTACGACAAATATAGATATTGATGGCCCAAAAGTTGCCTTGAGACGGATGGACACAGAAGAAGTGAGTATGCTTCTTGCTGTCAATCGCCAAAGAAAATTACTAGGAGTCATTTCGGCAGATGCGGCATTTAAGGCAAATGCAAAACAGCATAGTTTGATTGACTATATTGATACGGATATTCGTACAGTCTCAAAAGATACCTTGCTAGAGGATATTTTACCTCTAATTTATGATTCGGCAGCACCTATTGCAGTTGTTGAAAACGGTCGTTTGATAGGGGTGTTAATTAAAGGTCGTGTCATCGAAGCTCTCACTAAACAAGGAATTGAAA
This sequence comes from Streptococcus sp. VTCC 12905, assembly GCF_049893385.1. Taxonomy (NCBI): domain Bacteria; kingdom Bacillati; phylum Bacillota; class Bacilli; order Lactobacillales; family Streptococcaceae; genus Streptococcus; species Streptococcus sp. VTCC 12905. The sequence continues at coordinate 6,215 of NZ_JBMVJC010000016.1, forward strand.
TAGAAGAATAGGAGATCAGTGTGGATAATATATTACAAAATAGCTTACCGATTAAAGATTTGGTAGACAAAGGAATTGACTGGCTGACCGAGCATTTAGCAGGACTTTTTAAAATCATTCAAGTAAGTGGTGACACGATGATGAACTTCGTTTCAGATACTTTGAATGTAATTCCTCCCTTACTTTTACTGATTGTGATTCCTGCCCTTGCTTACTATGTTTCTAGAAAAAAAGGTTTCACCGCTTTGACGATGTTGGGGTTGCTGTTCATCTATAATCAGGGATTATGGGAAGAAATGCTATATACATTCACTTTGGTGCTTGTTGCAAGTCTAATCTCTGTTCTATTAGGTATCCCCTTGGGTGTTTGGATGGCTAAGAGCAATCGTGCCAAATCAATCATTAGCCCGTTGTTGGACTTTATGCAGACCATGCCAGCATTCGTTTATCTAATCCCTGCTGTTGCATTCTTTGGGATTGGAATGGTTCCAGGGGTCTTTGCTTCCGTCATTTTTGCCTTGCCGCCAACTGTTCGATTTACAAATTTGGGAATTCGTGAGATTCCAGAAGAATTGATAGAAGCATCAGAATCATTTGGATCAACCGATCGACAACGCTTGTTTAAAGTAGAGCTACCCTTAGCAAAAAATACTATTTTTGCGGGAGTGAACCAAACAATCATGCTCGCTCTTTCTATGGTCGTTACTGCTTCGATGATTGGTGCTCCGGGTTTAGGAAATGGAGTTTTATCTGCTCTACAACATGCAGAGATTGGTGCAGGTTTTGTTTCAGGTCTAGCGCTAGTTGTATTAGCTATCATTATTGATCGCTTTACTCAGTTTTTAAACCAGCCGAAACGGAAAGCTGCTAAGCACTCAACATTTGCAAAGTTCCTTGCTCCAATCTTGCTAATCTCATTTTTGATGACTGGTATTACTCAATCCTTCCTAAAGGCCACCACATCTGATAAAAAAGAAATCACCCTTGCCTATGTGGAGTGGGACTCCGAGGTGGCTTCTACAAATGTTTTAGCAGAGGTATTAACATCTCAAGGATATGATGTCAACCTCATCCCATTGGATAATGCAGTAGCTTGGAAATCAATAGCAGAAGGAAATGCGGATGCTTCTGTCTCTGCATGGTTGCCGACAACCCACCAAGCACAATATGAACAGTATAAAGATCAACTGGTAGATTTGGGCCCAAATTTGTTTGGTACCAGTCTTGGCTTAGCTGTGCCAAGCTATATGGACATCTCGACAATTGAGGAATTGACCTCACAGGCCAACCAAACGATTATCGGAATTGAACCTGGGGCTGGAATTATGGCAGTTGCTGACTCCGCAGTCAATGAATATGCGAACTTATCCACGTGGTCATTGACCGCCTCTTCAACAGGTGCTATGGTTACCTCTTTGGAACAAGCATTGAAAAATGAAGATGATATCGTGGTTACGGCTTGGATGCCTCACTGGATGTTTGCTAAGTACGATTTGAAATTTTTAGAAGATCCTATGGGTGTATTTGGTGATGCGGAAGAAATCCATACCATTGTCAGACAAGGTCTGAAAGAGGATCAGGCAGATGCTTACAACATTATTGATCAGTTCAATTGGGAACCAGAAGATATGCAGACTGTCATGTTGGCAATTTCAGAAGGCAAGACTCCTCGTCAATCTGCAAGAGATTGGATAGAATTAAATCCTGATAAGGTAAAAGAATGGTTGGATTAAATTCATTTATTTTTACTTGAGGGTAACAGCGAGGAATGACAAATGGCGCAATCGTCTTATTTTAAGAAAAGCTGTTGTTTGATGAAAATCCTATTTCAATTAATATGCTTGGAAAACATCTAAACAGTACCCGTTCCTTAATAAATTTTATTTTTAAAAATGCACATAGTTTGAAATTAACTATATGCATTTTTATATGACTCAATAAAAGTGCTATAATTAATTGACAATAATTTGAAATTGTTTTATACTTACTGAAAAGATAAATCAAAATATTTTGATATGAGGTGAGTAATATTAAAGATTTTTCAACGGATGCTCAATTGTTTAAAGCTCTGGCAGATGAGAAACGCTTGTTAATCCTAGATTATTTAAAAAAAGGTGAAACCTGTGCTTGTGTACTTATTGAGAAATTGGGGATTGCTCAGTCGGCCCTATCTTATCATATGAAAATTTTATGTCAGTCAGGGATTGTTGTTAGTCGTCAAGAAGGGAAATGGAGACACTATAGCCTGAGTTATCAAGGACGTAATTATGCCCTGAGTCGTCTTGGTCAACTAACGAATTTTGAGGTTGAAACTATAGGACAATGTCATTGTAATCGGAAGTCATCATAGAATGGCTTTTGATTTAACAAAACATATCAATGATTTTTGATATAAAAAGGAGTATGATCATGTGGAGGTTTATTCAAGAACAAATTCTTGGAATGAAATGGTTAAATGAAGGTGTTGGAAAGTTATTGTCGCTGATTGGGATTGATATGACGACTCGACTTGGAGGAGCTTTTCAGTTTTTCTTTTACGATGTTATCAAAATCACCATTTTACTATGTGTCTTAATTTTTTCTATATCCTATATTCAAAGTTATTTCCCACCTGAAAGAAGTCGTAAGATTCTAAGTCGGTTTGATGGTATTTCTGCCAATATTGTATCAGCTCTATTGGGGACTGTTACTCCATTTTGTTCTTGTTCTTCCATTCCTTTGTTTATGGGTTTTACCAGTGCGGGACTACCCATTGGTGTGACTTTCTCGTTTTTAATTTCCTCTCCGATGGTTGACCTTGGTAGTTTGATTCTTCTGATGAGTATTTTTGGGAGTAAGGTTGCTTTTATTTACGTGCTATTTGGCTTAGTAATTGCAGTTTTGGGTGGAACTTTTATTGAGAAACTAGGTATGGAAAAATATGTTGAAGATTTTGTGAAAAATGCCCATGTGCCTTTTTTAGAAGAGGAGAATTTAATATTTCGAGATAGGGTTAATTTTGCTAAGGAACAAGTTTCTGAAACATTTAAAAAAGTTTTTCCTTATATTGTAATAGGGGTAGGAATAGGGGCTTTTATTCATAACTGGATACCGGAGAATTGGGTGACTAGCACTCTGGGAAATAGGAATCCATTCGGGGTTATCATAGCAACCTTTATTGGAATACCTATGTATGCAGATATTTTTGGGTCAATTCCTGTAGCAGAAGCCTTGTTGGAAAAGGGAGCACAATTGGGAACGGTATTAGCCTTTATGATGGCGGTTACAACTCTCAGCCTACCTTCCCTAATCATGTTAAAGAGAGCTATAAAGCCACAACTTTTAGCAGTATTCATTGCGATCTGCACTTTTGGAATTATCCTAGCAGGTTATTTATTTAATTTATTGCAAACAATTATTCTTTAGGAGGAAATATAGATGTCACAAGTTTTATCAAACCAGATTGTGTTTAAGGTTCTAGGTTCTGGGTGCAAGAAATGTAATTTATTAGAGGAACATGTTCAACAGGCCTGTATTGATGAAGGGATAGATGTCACAATCGAACATGAAAGGGATTTTTCTAAGATTGCTGCATATGGTGTTATGTCTACTCCTGCTTTGGTATTAAATGAAAAAGTTGTTGCTTCAGGAAAAGTCCTCTCTGTGAATGAAGTTAAAGAGATTATTCAGGAGGAGATTGTTGATGCCTAAGCCTAAAGTAGCCTTTATTTGTGTTCATAATTCTTGTAGAAGTCAAATGGCCGAAGCCTTGGCCAAAAAATATTATTCGGACTATTTTGAAGCTTATTCGGCAGGAACGGAAACAAAACCACAAATCAATCAAGATGCAGTCCGACTAGTAAAAGAAAAGCATCATATCGATATGGAAAGGACACAATATTCTAAGTTACTTGATGAACTACCACCCATTGATATTGTTATAACAATGGGGTGTAACGTGGACTGTCCATATCTACCTTGTCATCATAGAGAAGATTGGGGTTTAGATGATCCGACTGGAAAAGCTGACAGTGAATTCTTAAGTGTTATGGCACTAATAGAAGAAAAATTGTTTGAACTTTCAAAGTCAAAGGTTTTAAGTGATATTGATAAGTGATTAGAAATTTGTTGTGTAAAGTAGAAGTAGTGATCATTAGCATTACTAATGTACTAATGTATTGAATGCCCCTTGAATCAATCTTCTTTACTAACAAAGTTATATCTCTTAATGACCTTAAATTCTACCTTATCTAAACACCCTTATGCACAAATCAATCTAAAACTCTTATCAGTTAAATTTCAGAAAGCAAATAAAGATGAGTTCCGTCACTCATCTTTTTCTACTCTTTTGTTAACGTAACCTCATCTCCTGTATCCTTCTTTACAAGGTCTGGAAGTGTAATAGAGTTTTCGGTTGCAGAATATTCAAATTCGTTACTTGTATTGATATTGTAAATAGATTATTAAATGTTTCGGAATTAAAAAATAGTGGTTTTATTATTGATAGAGATTACGGTGAAATATTTGATAATTGCAAAGAATTTCTTATGGAATATAGAGGAAGTTCTATACCAACAGATATGGGACAAGTTGAAGTTAAATACGAACTACAATATTTTTTATTGGAGATATTATTAATAAAAAAAGTGGACTGTTGAATCCAGTTTTAAATTGTTCCCTATTGGTGAAGGTTCGTATACTCAGATCTTTAAATGCTTTGATGATTTTTATGATAAATATTTTGCTGTGAAAAGAGCTAAGACAGATTTGGACGCTAAAGAATAGGAGAGATTTTATAAAGAGTATGAAGTTATGAAATCTATAAATTCTCCGTATGTATTAGAAGTTTATCGCCTAGATAAAAACAAAAATGAATACTATATAGAGTTCGCAGATTTTTCGTTGTGTGATTATATTTTGAAGAATAATCAGAAACTAAGCTTTATTGCACGTAGAAAAATCTGTTTACAAATAATTAGGGCTTTTGATGTGTTTGACAGAATTGGGCTTTTACATAAAGACATTAGCCCTAAAAATGTTTTACTCAAAAAATATCTAGAAGAGGTTGTCGTAAAAATTGCTGACTTTGGATTAGTTAAAACAGTTGATAGTCAATTAACATCATTAAAAACAGAAGTTCGTGGCTATTTTGATGATGCATCTGGTTTAAGTACAGAAGGATTTAAAAATTACAGCAAGCAATACGAATACTATGCCCTCTCAAAATTAATTTACTTTGTGTTGACTGGAAGATTTAAGAATATGAATAGATTCGATTTCCCCAAATTAAAGGAATTTATGGAAAAGGGATTGCACGCGAATCATAATTATAGATATAAAACAATTGGAGAGTTGAAAAATGCGTTCTTAGAAATACAAGAAGAATGGAAATTTTAACTGAGGATATTTCATGCTGAAAGAGCAATAATAAAAAGGAACACCTCATTCGAAGTGTTCCTTTCATTATCTGCATGTTCTACATAAGATTGAACAGGCTATGATAGATTTAGCAGAAATAATTATTTGATTTATTATAATCAGTTAAAATTCAGTTATTTTGCTAAAATCAAAAGATAAAAGCCTTTGAAACGTTGTTTTCAAGGGCTTTCTGTATATTGTCTTATTTTACTTCAGTAAAAATCACGTGTTTACGCAATTTTGGTGAGTATTTTTTCAATTGAAGACGGTCTGGAGTGTTACGTTTGTTTTTTGAAGTAAGGTACAAGCGTTCACCAGATTCTTTGTGTTCAAGTGTAATATTTACGCGCATGGTATCTCCCTTCTATTATTCAGCTGAAGCAGCCTTAGCGATTTTACGTCCTTTGTAGTATCCTTTCAAAGATACACGGTGTGAACGTGAGTAATCTCCAGTAGTTTCATCAAATTTCACAGTTGGAGCTGCTACTTTATAGTGAGTACGACGTTTGTTTTTCTTCGCTTTTGAAGTGCGACGTGCAGGTACTGCCATTTCTATTTTCCTCCATTAAAATACGAGAGCAAAGCCCTCTTCAAATTTAAAAGTTATAGTATGACTTTCGTCAACTTTAACAGTATATCAAAACTTCTTTGTAAAGTAAAGTTACTTGACAGATATTTTTAAAAATTTTATTCACCTAAATTCCCACCTAAAGAAAGTTTCCCAAATTTCAAGTTGAAATTAGCCACACATAAGAAATTCACTCGGCGACTTGTAGTCCAAGCATTTTTTAGGGTAATAGTTCATCCAATTTTCGATAAAAGTGACTTCTCTCGAGGTCGTTTTCTTGGTTCCTTTTGGTAGCCATCTCCGAATCAATCGATTGTGATTTTCAATCGTTCCCCTCTACCATGAAGAGTAGGGATGCGCATAGTAGATATACTCCTCAGGAAACACTTCAGCCAGACGACAAAATTCTGTACCATTAACAGAATATGATGTTCCCTCAAGATTCCCTCCAGTGCCTGATTGACTGATTCAGTGGTTTTGTTAGGTATCAAATGGATGATTTGGTGTCTACTCCGACGGTCGGTTAAGACTAACAGGCATGATTTTTCACCTTAGTTAATAGAACCGTATCAATTTCATAATACCCATTTTCCAAGCGAAGATTGATAACGTCAGGACGTTATTCGATAGATTTGCCTGTTGGTTTAAAGTTAGGACTAGCTTGCTTTTTGATTGCTTTCTTTTTTCTAGGATAAAGCATATCCGCTTTTTTCAATCCTAAATGACCATGATGAACCGAACAGTAAATAGTTGAACTCCCAACAGCCAGCTGTTTCTTCTTCACCATCATTTCGGGAGAAAACTTTTGCTTAGTATAGTGTAAAATCTACTCTTTGATTTCTTTGGTTAGAATTAATTTTTTCACCGACCTCTTTCGATCGGTGTGGCAAACAGTTTGTGCATAGTCAGCAGAATAGACTTTTTTGTACAGCCCTTTTCGCACTTGTAGTAAGGTTGTACCACGATTGATCTCGTTATTAATGGTCTGAGGAGCCTTTCCAAGTAAACCAGCAATTTCACGATTGGACATATTTTCATTTTTTCATCGTTCAATCAGGCGACGGTTATCCATTGTCAAATGTTTGCCTTTTGGTGTATAATGTTTTTGCATCTCTGTGCCCTTCCTTGTGTTTGTGGTGAACAACAAGTATAGCACAGAGATATTTTCTTTTACCTTAACATCGATTTCCTTTGACAACAGGAACCCTTGAACCTGTTTTGGTAGCTAAACCAAGGCTACTATTAGCCTTTGCCACTTAGCCTAACAGCTTCAAGCCTGTTATCAAATGAAGTTACCGACTTACTCAAAGATAGCGAAACAAATGTTTTTGAGCAAGGCGAGGTAGCTAACTTCATTATAGAACTTTTACTAAAGAAAGTTTGCTATAATATTCAAAAAGAAACAAAATTCACTTGACGGCATTTATATAATAGTTATAGGACGAGTTCCAATTATTCAATATGAAGGAGAACTGTATGAAAACAGTTGGGAAGTTTTTTGCGAAAAAGTTGGCTAGCCTCTTGGTCTTGTTGCTAGTTTTAGGTATAGGGATCTTCTGGTTTAGAAATAGTATTCTAGCATGGTTCCAAGGGACCCACAAGGTTCAATATGAGTTTGTCATTAAGAAGTTTGAAGCGGAAAGCAAGCTGGTTGTGGCAGGTGCCGAGGTGGATACAACTGCCAACCATACTTTTGATAATAATAATCTGCAAGAATGGCCAGACTGGACAGAACCGATTACCAAGCTCTTTGTAGGACGTGAAATGTCTGTTGATATTCCTGTGCAGACGGAGTTCAAGTTGGTCTTGGAAGGGATTAGTCAGTCAGATGTCCAGATTCAAAATAATAATTTAACCTTCAAGAAACCTGTTCTTGTCGAAGTTGATTCTCAGCAACATGGAGAAATTAAAATCAGCAACAATAGCAATGGTCTGCTGGACAAGGCGGTCGATGTCTTCACTTCTGGACTAAAGGCCCAGGAATTTCTAAATGAAAAATCCCAAGAAGCCATTTACAAGACAAGTGAGAAAGTATTGAATGACGCGGAACGCCAAGAAAAAGTAGCGGCCTTTGCTGAAACAGCCTTAGAAAACCTCCTCAATCTCAATTCAGAAGAAAAACTTGAGGTTGAAATCGAAGTGGCCGACTTGAATTTCCAGATTGTAGACAAGAAATAGGTTTTAAACAAGGTCGTGTCAGTAGGCACGGCTTTTTGTTTGCTCTGCCATTTCCAAAAAAGCCCAAAATATGATAAAATAAGGGGCAATATTTAGAGAAATGAGAAAGCCCATGAAACTACAAAAACCAAAAGGGACGCAAGATTTACTTCCACAGGACTCTGCCAAATGGCAATATGTAGAAAATTTCGCGCGTTCTATTTTTAAACAGTATAATTTTTCGGAAATTCGCACACCTATCTTTGAACATTACGAAGTAATCAGTCGCTCTGTTGGCGATACCACAGATATTGTGACCAAGGAAATGTACGATTTTTACGATAAGGGAGAACGTCATATTACTCTTCGTCCAGAAGGCACAGCGCCAGTTGTTCGTTCATACGTAGAAAATAAACTCTTTGCCCCAGAAGTGCAAAAACCGGCAAAATTTTACTATATGGGGCCCATGTTCCGATATGAGCGTCCGCAGGCAGGTCGTTTGCGTCAGTTCCATCAGATTGGTGTAGAGTGCTTCGGCTCAAATAATCCAGCAACAGATGTAGAAATTATTGCCATGGCTTATCATTTCTTTGAAGAGTTGGGGATTAAAGATGTTCGTTTGCATCTCAATAGTTTGGGGAATCCAGAAAGTCGCGCAGCCTATCGCCAAGCCCTGATTGACTATCTGACACCGCTCAAGGATCAACTGTCTAAAGATAGCCAGCGCCGTTTGGAAGAAAATCCTCTCCGCGTGTTAGACTCAAAAGAAAAAGAAGACAAGGTTGCTGTAGAAAATGCACCATCCATCTTGGACTATCTGGATCAGGAAAGTACAGCTCACTTTGAAGCAGTCAAGTCTATGCTAGACAAACTTGGCATTTCATATGAAATCGACACGAATATGGTACGTGGTCTAGACTACTATAACCATACTATTTTTGAATTCATGACCGAAGTAGGTGGCAGTGACTTGACCATCTGTGCTGGCGGTCGTTATGATGGATTGGTTAGCTATTTTGGTGGTCCAGAAACACCAGCCTTCGGCTTTGGCATGGGGATTGAACGTCTGATTCTCGTACTTGAAAAGCAAAGTATTGAGCTTCCGATTGATACCCAAATAGATGTTTACATAGCTGTTTTGGGTCAGGAGGCCAATGGCGGAGCGCTTGAGTTGGTTCAAGCCATCCGCAAGCAAGGGTTCCGAGCAGAGCGAGACTACCTTGACCGCAAGCTCAAAGCCCAGTTTAAGTCAGCAGATGTATTTGGAGCCAAGACAATCATTACCTTAGGTGGTAGCGAAATCGAATCAGGTCAAGTCGTGGTGAAAAATAACCAGACTCGAAAAGAGGTTGAAACAAGTCTTGAAATAGTTAAAACAGAATTTGCTAGTATTTTAGAAAAACTAAGTGAAAATTAGTGTTGTATCCTATGATAGTGTATTGATGAGCCATCTTTGTAAGAAGATGGTTTATCAAAAACGAAAAATGAAAGCGCTCTATTCGTATTTTTCGAAAAAATTGTGAAAAAATTAACAAAAACGCTTTACAAAATCAAAAAATTGTTGTATTATAAACATGTGAAAAAAGTAACAAACATCTGTTTTGTAAATGGAGGACTAAAATGGCTGAACAAAAAGTAGTATCACCTGAAGAAAAATTGGTGGCAGCTCAAAAACATGTTGACGAACTTGTTCAAAAAGGTTTGGTAGCCTTGGATGAGTTTCGCAAATTGAACCAAGAACAAGTTGACTACATCGTTGCGAAAGCATCTGTAGCAGCGCTTGATGCTCACGGTATCTTAGCAGCACACGCTGTAGAAGAAACAGGTCGCGGTGTCTTTGAAGACAAAGCTACAAAAAACTTGTTTGCGTGTGAACACGTTGTAAATCACATGCGCGGTGTAAAAACAGTTGGTATTATCGAAGATGATCCTATTACTGGTTTGACAAAAATTGCAGAACCTGTCGGTGTTATCTGTGGTGTTACTCCAACAACTAACCCAACTTCAACAGCTATTTTCAAATCACTTATCGCACTTAAAACTCGTAACCCAATCGTATTTGGTTTCCACCCATCTGCACAAGAATCTTCTGCACATGCAGCACGTATCGTTTATGAAGCTGCTGTAAAAGCAGGTGCCCCTGAAAACTGTATCCAATGGATTACTGAGCCATCTATTGCTGCTACAAATGCCCTCATGAACCACGATGGCATCTCAACTATCTTGGCAACAGGTGGTAACGCAATGGTACGTGCAGCGTATTCATGTGGCAAACCAGCTCTTGGTGTTGGTGCAGGTAACGTTCCAGCATATATCGAAAAATCTGCAGATATTCGTCAAGCAGCTCACGATATCGTTATGTCTAAATCATTTGACAACGGTATGGTATGTGCTTCTGAGCAAGCAGTCATCATCGATAAAGAAATTTATGATGAATTCGTTGAAGAATTTAAGTCATACAAAACTTACTTTGTTAACAAAGAAGAAAAAGCACTCCTTGAAGAGTACTGCTTCGGTGTAAAAGCAAATAGCAAAAACTGTGCAGAAGGTAAATTGAATGCTGATATCGTTGGTAAACCTGCTGCATGGATTGCGGAACAAGCAGGCTTCAAAGTTCCAGAAGGAACAAACATCTTGGCTGCTGAATGTGCTGAAGTAGGAACAAATGAGCCTCTTACACGTGAAAAACTTTCTCCAGTAATTGCTGTATTGAAAGCTGAAGACGTAGAAGATGGCATTAAAAAAGCTCGTCAAATGGTAGAGTTCAACGGTCTTGGACACTCTGCTGCAATCCATACTAAAGATGAAGAACTTGCAAAACGTTTCGGGACTGAAATGAAAGCAATGCGTATTATCTGGAACTCACCTTCTACTTTCGGTGGTATCGGTGACGTTTATAATGCATTTATTCCATCATTAACACTCGGATGTGGTTCATATGGACGTAACTCAGTTGGTGATAACGTATCTGCTATCAACCTTCTTAACATCAAGAAAGTAGGGAAACGTAGAAATAATATGCAATGGTTTAAAGTTCCTTCAAAAATTTACTTCGAACGTAACTCTATTCAATACCTTCAAACAGCAGAAGGCCTTGAACGTGTTATGATCGTAACAGACAAATCAATCGAACGTCTTGGTTTTGTTCAACGTGTCATCGATCAGTTGAATGCTCGTTCAAATCAAGTGACTATTCAAGTCTTTTCAGATGTTGAACCAGATCCAGATATTACAACAGTTGAACGCGGCGCTGAAGTAATGCGTGCATTCCAACCGGATACAATTATTGCGCTCGGTGGTGGTTCACCAATGGATGCTGCTAAAGTAATGTGGCTCTTCTATGAACAACCAGAAATCGACTTCCGTGACCTTGTTCAAAAATTCATGGATATCCGTAAACGTGCCTTCAAATTCCCATCATTGGGTCAAAAAGCTAAATACATCGGTATCCCAACTACATCTGGTACAGGTTCAGAAGTAACGCCGTTTGCCGTTATTTCTGATAAGAAAAATAACCGCAAATACCCACTTGCTGACTACTCATTGACACCAACAATTGCAATCGTAGACCCAGCATTGGTAGAGTCAGTTCCAGCCTTCATCGCAGCTGATACTGGTATGGACGTATTGACTCATGCGACAGAAGCATATACTTCTAACTTTGCGAACGACTACACTGATGGTATTGCCCTTCAAACTATTAAGTTGGTATTCCAATACCTTGAAAAATCTGTCTTGACTGGTGATCCAGAAGCACGTGAAAAAATCCACAATGCTTCTACAATGGCTGGTATGGCTTTTGCAAATGCCTTCTTGGGTATGAGCCACTCTATGGCCCATAAGATTGGTGGTCGCTTCCACACAGTTCATGGACGTACAAACGCAATCTTGTTGCCATACGTTATCCGTTACAATGGTACTCGTCCGTCTAAGACAACTACATGGCCTAAGTACAACTACTGGAAAGCGGATGAAAAATTCCAAGACATCGCTCGTATGTTAGGTTTGCCACATTCTACTCCAGAAGAAGCTGTTGCAGCTTATGCTAAAGCAGTTTACGAATTGGGTGAAAAAGTTGGTATCAAGATGAACTTTAAAGATCAAGGTATTGACGAACAAGAATGGAAGAAATACACTCATGAATTGGCTCTTCTAGCATATGAAGACCAATGTTCACCTGCTAACCCACGCTTGCCAATGGTAGCAGATATGGAAGAAATCATGAATGACGCTTACTACGGTTACAAAGAACGTCCGGGTCGGATTAAATAATATCTTTCCTTATTCGTGCAATAATTTTTGAAAGTACCTTCTCGGAGATAATTAGATTTGCCAACTAAAACTGGCTGATAGGATTGAGGTTGCTAAGTTGATTCTTAGCTACCTCAATTTTTTTGAAAAAGAACTCAATTTTGTAAAAGTTGAGAGAAATATACATCAAAAGTGCAGATGAAAAAGATAGACTGTTAGAAAGCATGGGGGTTGCTACTCATTCTTTCATATATAGAAGAATTATACTTCAGAACACAAGAAGATATCAGATGTCACAAGCTTGTTTTTTACAGAATACTGAAAATATGGTAAAATGGAGTGATAAAACTATTTGAGGTAAGGAATATGACTGTAAAGATCAATACAAAAGACGGCCAAATAGAATTGACTGATGACGTGATTGCCACAGTTGTCGGCGGTGCTACGACTGAAATTTTTGGTGTTGTTGGGATGGCTAGTAAATCTGCGATTAAGGACAATTTTCAGGCTCTTTTGAGAAAAGAAAACTATTCCAAAGGTGTAGTTATCAAGACTTTAGAAGATGGTCGTATTGCAGTCGATGTTTATACTGTGATGAGTTATGGTGTAAAAATAAGTGAAGTATCTCGCAATATCCAAGAACGCGTGAAGTTTAACTTGGAGAGTCAATTGGGTATCTCTGTTGATGCCGTTAATGTTTTTATCCAAAATATTAAAGTCGTAGGAGAATAATTGTGTCTAAAATTACTACTAGTTTATTTCAAGGAATGGTGCAGGCTGCATCAACTCGTCTGAATAAACAAGCTGAATATGTCAACTCACTAAACGTATTCCCTGTACCAGATGGGGATACAGGTACCAATATGGGGATGACCATTGCAAATGGTGCTAAGGAAGTTGCGGATAAGCCTGCTTCTACAGTAGGTGAAGCTGCACAAATTTTGTCCAAAGGATTGCTAATGGGAGCGCGCGGGAACTCTGGTGTTATTACATCTCAGTTATTCCGTGGTTTCGGTCAATCTGTTAAGGGTAAGGTTGAATTGGATGGTAAGGATTTAGCACAGGCTTTTCAACATGGTGTAGAGGTAGCTTATAAAGCCGTTATGAAACCTGTTGAGGGTACTATTCTTACTGTATCTCGTGGTGCCGCAACTGCAGCGCTCAAAAAAGCTGAAGAAACAGATGATGCAATCGAAGTTATGCGTGCAACACTGGATGGTGCTAATCGCGCCCTAAAGAAAACACCTGATATGCTTCCAGTCTTGAAAGAGGTTGGAGTTGTCGATTCAGGCGGTCAAGGACTTGTATATATTTATGAAGGTTTCTTGTCAGCTCTTACAGGTGAGTACATTGCTTCTGAAGAATTTGAGGCGACTCCAGCAGTTATGTCAGAGATGATAAATGCAGAACACCACAAGTCTGTAGCTGGTCACGTTGCAACGGAAGATATTACTTATGGTTATTGTACAGAAATCATGGTAGCTCTACGCCAAGGTCCTACTTATGTTAAAGAATTTGACTATGAAGAATTCCGTAATTATCTCAATGATCTGGGGGATTCTCTCCTAGTTGTCAACGATGATGACATTGTAAAAGTACACGTTCACACGGAAGATCCTGGTTTGGTAATGCAGGCTGGTCTTCAATATGGTAGCTTGGTTAAAGTTAAAGTGGATAATATGCGTGAGCAACATGAAGCGCAAGTTGAGAAAGAGGGTTCTTTACAAAAACCAGCTGAGCAAAAAGAATATGCTATTATTGCTGTAGCAGCTGGGGAAGGGTTAACTGAGATTTTCAAATCACAAGGTGTTGACTATGTGATTTCTGGAGGTCAAACCATGAACCCGTCCACAGAAGACTTTTTGAAAGCTATTGATTTGGTCAATGCGCGTAATGTAATTTTACTACCGAACAACAAAAATATTTTAATGGCAGCTCAGTCTGCGGCTGAAGCGACGGAAGTTGCTGTAAAAGTAGTAGAAACTAAGACCCTTCCACAAGGTTTTACAAGTTTGTTGGCATTTGATCCTAGTCGTGATTTGGACAGTAACGCACAAGCAATGACAGCCTCACTAGCTGATGTGAAAAGTGGTAGCATTACGACAGCTGTTCGTGATACAACAATTGATGGCCTTGAAATTCATGAAAATGATAATCTTGGTATGGTTGATGGAAAAATTGTTGTATCTAATCCAGATATGATGGAGACCCTTGAATCAACATTTGAAAGAATGCTTGATGAAGATAGTGAAATTGTTATTATCTATATTGGCGAAGAAGGTGACAAAGAATTAGCTCAAGCCGTAGCTGAAAAATTAGAAGAACAATTTGAAGACGTTGAAGTTGAAATCCACCAAGGAGATCAGCCAGTCTACCCATATCTGTTCAGTGTTGAATAAAAATGTATCGTGAGTATGTGATCATACTCACGATTTTTTCGCTTTCGTTTGGGATTTTCTGGTCTGCTTATGACAAACAAATTGGCCTATGGTATAATGGAATGTATGTTAAGTCGAAATGAAAATGAATTGATTTCAATTGGTGAAAACCTCGGTAGTGTTTGTCAAGCGGGGCAAGTGATACTGTTATCTGGAAATCTTGGTGCTGGAAAAACAACATTGGTAAAAGGTATTGCGAAGGGTCTTGGCATTGAGCAAATGATTAAAAGTCCAACCTATACGATTGTACGCGAATATGAAGGACGTCTACCATTATTTCATTTAGATGTTTATCGAATTGGAGATGATCCTGACTCTATTGATTTGGATGATTTTCTTTTTGGTGACGGAATTACTGTCATCGAATGGGGAGAGTTATTGGATTTATCTTTGTTCGATGATTATCTAAGAATCTATATTGAAAAGGTTGAAGAAGGTCGCTCTCTTTCTTTTGAATCCTTTGGAAGACAAAGCCAAACTTTACTTGCGGAGATTCCAAATGCGTAGAAAAGAGATTGGATTTTGTGAAGCAGATCCCAGTGATGCGCAGGCGTTTATCCATTTTATGCAGCAAGTAGCCTCAGAAACAGATTTCTTGGTCATGGACGAAACTGGTTTTGCATATCATCAAGAGCAGATGAAAACGATTTTTGCGGCTGGGATTGAAAATCCTAGGGAAATCCATTTGCTGGCAAAACTAGAGAATGAGGTTGTCGGTGCAATAACTGTTAAGTCTTCTAAACAATTTCGAATTAGCCATATTGGAAATATCTTTATTGCAGTTAAGAAAGAATATTGGGGTTATGGAATTGGCACTATACTCTTAGAAGAAGTTTTGCATTGGGTACGGGAAATTGGTTTGCTGAGCCGATTAGAGTTGACAGTCCAAGTTCGCAATCAAGCTGCAGTACATCTTTATAAAAAATTAGGATTTCAAATAGAAGGAACTCAATATAGAGGAGCTAGAACTGATCAAGGTGAATGGCTAGATCTCTATTATATGGGTATGTTGATTGGTGATCTATGAAAATTTGGAAAAAAATAGTCTTGATGTCCTTGTCGATTTTCTTGTTGACAGTGGTAGCCGCTGGAGTTTACGGCAATAGTTTATTGGGCTTTTCGCTCGGGGAAATCTCAAAAACATTTAAATCTTTGGATGATAATGATGATTCGATTCAACCAATTGATGCGACAGAACCATTAACCATCTTGTTGATGGGGGTTGATATGGACCAGGCTTCTCGCGGGGGTCAGTGGGACGGTGGTCGAAGTGACTCGATGATACTTGTTACCTTAAATCCCACGACGAAAACAACTACTATGATGAGTCTGACGAGAGATATCATGGTTGAAATTGCAGAGCCAGATGGGACATCCAGTGGGACAATTGAAAAACTAAATCATTCCTATAGCTATGGACAAGCTCCGATGGCAATTGCGACGATTGAAAAAATGATGGATATTACCATTGATCGCTATGTTGAGATTAATATGGATGGGCTAGTTGAATTGGTTGACGCACTTGGGGGGATTGAGGTAAATAATACTTTGGGATTCCCAATCTCAATTTCGGAACATGAACCAGCTTATACTGCAGTTGTTCCGGAAGGAAAATCATTAGTAAATGGTAATCAAGCATTGGTTTATTCCCGAATGCGTTATGATGACCCTGAAGGTGATATAGGTCGGCAAAGACGGCAACGAGAAGTGATTACCGCTATCGTAAAGAAGTTGTTAAATTTAGATGGATTAACACAATACAAAAAAATTCTGACAGCTATTTCAAATAATATGCGGACAAATATTGAAATTAACACCTCAACTATCCCTTCTCTATTGGGGTATAAAGATGCTTTATCTAATTTGGAACCGTATCAATTGCAGGGTGAGGAACAGATGATTAACGAACTCAGCTATCAATTGCCTACTAGTGAGCATCTGTTGGAAATGCAAAATGTTTTGAAAGCATCGACCGGGCAACCAACTGCTACTGATTTAGTGACAAATGTTCAAGTGAATGAAAGTATGATGTACCTTCCAAGTCCAGTTAATGTATATAATGCATATACAAATGAATTGGTGCTTGAAGCAAGTCCCTGGGCCCAAACGTCAACTGAAGATTCGACCACATATGATACGACAGCAGAGATGAATTCAGAAACCACTGCTACAGATACCTATAGTTCACAAGGGGAATAAGCTCAAATAATATCGTTAAAGAAATCGGGCAAAACTCACTATCATTTAAATTTGCATAACGAAAATAGCTTTGAATTACGTTATCAAAAACGTTGATTCAAAGCTATTTTTGGGTATTAAAACTTTTTACCCAGCTTTCTATTATTTTTGGGGGTGTTTTGAAGCGTATTTTTCTTGGATGGTTTGAATCTCTTGTAAGTTGCCTGCTATACTTTGTTGGTAGATGCGTGTTTTATACTGGAGATCAGCTGTTAATTCTTGCAAAGGTTTTTGAAAACTTTGGATAATGGCTAGTTGATGTTGGATATTCGATTTGCTGGTCTGAATATCAGTCAAGAGTTGTTGTACTTCCTTGACTTCTTTTGAAATTTTTTCTCGGTTGGTAATAGCAAGAAATGTTGCACTGGCAGCACCTACAGCCACTATAATATTGCTAAGTTTCATCTTATTCTCCTAAATATAGGCTTTGCGCTAGCTGGGCTAGTGCTGGGAAATCAGGTTCGTTGGTCTTGAAATGGATTTCCAGTCCGTCTTTTTTATCGTATCGTGGTAAGAGATGGATATGGGTATGAAAGACAGTCTGACCAGCCACTTCTTCGTTATTATTGACAATATTTAGGCCTTTAGCACCGAGTCTCTCCTTCAAATGACTGGAGATAGTAGGAATCACTGAAAAGAGTGTAGCTGCTGCTTCTGCGTCCATATCAAGCATATTGCGGTAATGTTTCTTAGGAACAACTAAAGTGTGTCCTTTGGTGACTTGGGTGATATCTAAAAAGGCAAGGATATGATCATCTTCATAGACTTTAGAAGCTGGGATTTCTCCAGCAATAATTTTACAAAAAATACAATCTGACATAATGACAACCTCTTTTTAGAATTTTTGATATAATAATTATATCAAATTATAGGAAGAAATGTATGTTAGAAGTAAAAAATATAACAGGAGGCTACATCAATATTCCCGTAGTGAAAGATGTATCTTTCACTGTTGAGAGCGGTCAGTTAGTTGGCTTAATTGGATTGAATGGTGCAGGGAAATCAACGACGATAAAGGAAATTATTGGCCTTTTGACTCCTTATCAGGGAGAAATTTTAATTGATGGGAAAAGTCTTGTACAGGATGCAGATAATTATCGGAAGAAAATTGGATTTATCCCTGAAACACCTAGCTTGTATGAGGAATTGACGCTTAAGGAACATTTAGAGGTAGTAGCTTTAGCCTATGATTTGACTTGGGATCAAGCCTGGAGTCGAGTTCAGGGGTTGTTAACGGTTTTTCGGTTGGATGAAAAATTGGACTGGTTCCCTGTTCATTTTTCTAAGGGAATGAAACAGAAAGTTATGATTATCTGTGCTTTCATGGTGGAACCGAGTTTGTTGATTGTTGACGAGCCGTTTTTAGGGCTGGATCCTGTAGCGATTTCGGACTTAGTAAACCTATTAGAAGAGGAGAAAGCTAAAGGAACTTCAATTCTGATGTCTACTCATGTTCTTGACTCGGCCGAGAAAATGTGTGATTCTTTTGTTATCTTACATCAAGGTCAGGTTCGTGCAACAGGGAATTTAGAGGAATTGCAACATGCCTTTAACATGAAAGGTGCAAGTCTCAACGAAATTTATCTGGCGTTGACACAAGAAGGAGTGGCCAGATGAAGGCAATGTTTCAACAACGCAGAAGGGACTTCCTAACTAAATGTTCCAAGTATTTGCGCTATGTATTGAATGACCATTTTGTGTTAGTGCTGATGGTATTTATCGGCTTTTTAAGCTTGCAATATCGGCAATTACTACTGAATTTTCCTGAAAACTCCCTGCCAATCTACTTGCTGCTTTTAGTGGTCAGTTTGTTGGTGTTATTTTCTGGGAAAATTGCCACTTATTTGGAAGAGGCAGATGAGATTTTCCTTTTACCAAAGGAAAAAGAAGTTCTACAAATTATCCATGTAGCAGCTAGACGGACTTATATCCTCTGGTCTGGAATTCAGGTGCTGGTACAAATGTTATTGGTTCCTATTTACTTAATACTGGGTTTAGCTGTTTGGATGATTGTTTGCTATATCCTTTTGCTGTTGGTGCTAAAATACATTCTAGTCAAGCACCAAATGGCACAATATCAGTCGCAGGGAGTGTTGGATTGGTCCAAAGCCATTCAGGATGAACAGAAGAGAAAACAGTCAATTTTACGTTTCTTTGCCCTGTTTACCACGGTGAAAGGAATTAGTGTACCTGTTAAACCGAGAACCTATCTAAATGGGATATTGCGCCTTGTGCATGATCAACAAACGTGGTTTTATCTGTACCTACGTGCTTTTATGAGGGCAGGGGATTACTTAGCCTTAGCATTGCGCTTGTTTTTGTTAGCCATCTTATCATTGGTTGCGATTGATGAATCATGGTTGTCAATTGGCTTGGTCCTCATTTTTCATTATTTACTCTTGTTTCAGTTGCTAGGGCTCTTCAGGCATTATGATTATCAATATTTGACTCAGTTATATCCGTTGGGAAAAGATGAAAAAAGGCGTGGTTTCCAAAAGGTTCTGCGTATTGTACTTTACGGATTTTTAGGAATCGAAGTGAGTTTAGCTCTGCTATTTTCTAAAGAGAGTATAATGGTGGTGCTATTGCTGTTGGTTGGGATTTTTTTGCACGAGGGATATTTACCAGCCAAATTAAAAAAATTGATTGACTAAATAGCTGAAAACTAGTAAAATAGTAAGGAATTTTTCAAGGAGGAATGGCATGCAGTTTGATACCAGTGGGCTACAATTACAGTCTATTGCAGGGAATAGTGGCAAGGCGTTCAAAGGCCAACGGTCAGACGGAACGCCAGTGTTTGTGAAGTATGAAATGCCTCCTATTGTTTCAGTTTTGGCACGGGAACAAATTACCCCACCGATTTTATCAGCAAATCGTGAGGCAGGTATGGGGCATAGGGTTGAGCAGGAGTGGCTGAATGGTAGGACGTTAGAACGTCAAGATATGGGAAGTAAACAGGTGCGTCAGATTCTGGTGCGCATGCACTATTCTCGTATTTTGTTGAATCAGGCTCTTCAGATGAATTATACTTATATGGAGCCACAGGATTTGGTACATCGTTGGCGAAAAGAAGCGCCAGCTCGATTGGCACAAAACACATATTTGCAATCGATTTGTCAAGATTTGTTAAATCATTTGCCTAATTTCCGTCAAGAAGTAGCTACTTTTGTCCATGGTGACTTACATCATACAAACTGGGTAGAAACAACGAGTGGATTAGTATACTTGACTGACTGGGAAACAGCTTGTTTGACGGACCGTATGTTAGATGTGGCTTATCTGTTAACGCATTATATTCCGCGTCATGAGTGGAAAGAATGGCTTAAAGCATATGGGTACAAATACAATCAAACCGTACTCAGTAAGATATATTGGTATGGTCAGCTTGGGTATTTAAACCAAATTGTGAAGCATGTTGAAAGTTACAACGTGCCGGCGGCAAACAAAGAAATATATGCTCTGCGTCAATTTCGTCAGAGTTTCAAGAAAGATATATGAGAGTTAGAAATCGAAAGGGAGCTAGTGAGCTCTTAGCAACCAATCCTCAGTTTGTTATTTCCAATCCGGAAGAATGTAAGGGGAAGTGGGCAGAAATTTTTGGGAATCATAACCCTATTCATATTGAAGTCGGGTCTGGAAAAGGTCGTTTTGTGACAGAAATGGCTGCACAAAATCCAAATGTGAACTATATTGGGATTGATATTCAGATGACCGTTCTAAGCTATGCCTTGGATCGAGTTCTGGAAGCAGATTTACCGAATATAAAGTTATTGCAAGTAGACGGTTCAAGTTTGACAAATTATTTTGCGCCAGCAGAGATTGATAGATTGTACTTAAATTTCTCGGATCCATGGCCGAAAAAACGTCACGAGAAACGTCGCTTGACCTATAAGACATTTTTGGACACCTATAAAGAAATCCTACCGGAACGCGGGGAAATTCATTTTAAAACGGATAACCGTGGACTGTTTGAATATAGCTTAGCTAGTTTTTCACAGTACGGTATGGTATTGAAGCAGGTTTGGTTAGACTTACATGCGGACGGCCTAGAAGGCAATATTATGACTGAGTATGAGGAAAAATTCTCAAATAAAGGTAAGGTCATTTACCGAGTTGAAGCTATATTTCAATAATCTGTTGTTTTAGAGTTGTCTTTAAATCTAGAAGTCTTATTGATTTTCAATAAAGTACTAGCTGATAAAAAGTCAATGTTGCCAGTAGCCAGGGTAAAATATTAAAAAAAATCCTTGCCAACTACTCTATTTTTTGGTAGACTAATATGGTATGTGGTGCTAGCACATCCGTAATATTTGATCAAATGAGGAGGAATATACAATGGCTAAAGTATGTTATTTTACTGGTCGTAAGACTGTATCTGGTAACAACCGTTCACACGCAATGAACCAAACTAAACGCGCAGTTAAACCAAATCTTCAAAAAGTTACTGTTTTGATTGATGGTAAACCTAAAAAAGTTTGGGCATCAGCTCGTGCACTTAAATCAGGTAAAGTTGAACGTGTATAATGTTAAAGAGCCGTAAGGCTTTTTTTTATTTCGTTTATCATGTTTTGACATAAGGAGATATAGGTTGAATCTTGACGTTGTGTTGCTTTTGAAGGATAATAGAGTTATATTCAATGAAAATCGAAAGTAGAAATAATGGCTTGTTGCCAATCGTTTTTTTTTAATGGTTAATGGTAGGGTTGTTTGCCGATTCCATTCATCAAAGACGCTTGGCAATGGTGCATTTTGATTTTTAAAGAGTTGGAATGGTGATGGAAAGTATGGGGAGCAATCCTTATCCAAAACAATAGAGAGGAAGTGCAATGGATAGAGACAGTGTATTAGCCTTTTTCCCACAGGGGAGATGGAACGAAAGAAACGAAAATGGAGATGATATTACCATTGATGTGCCAGGAATGGGCTATTTTTCTTTTGATAGGATGACATTGACTGAAAGGGAGAAACTGTTGATTGAGCTATTGCAGAATCAAGCAAACACATACGCTCGTTCTCCTTGGCAATCCTATTTTGAGAATGACGGCATTCGACCAACAAACTTTAGCCTATTGCAAGTTCTTCATGTACATATTTGGTCATCAATTGATCAGGAGGGGCAAACGGCTTGGTTGGATATGATGAAGCAACTATTACCAAATCTTCAAGCAAGCTATTCTCCGGAGTCCAACCATCATATTTTTATTTTAGACCAATCAACCTTGTTGGATGTTCGAGAAATTTTAGGGGATACGCTCGCCACTATGGAGTTTGATTTTGGACTTCGTATGACTATTTTTCTTGGTCAGTTGTGGCCTGAATGGCTAGAGTCACAGTGGCCACTGTTAATTCAAGCTGAGCAAGATTTGTTTAGAAAGTGGTGTGCTGGTCATCAACAATCCTTCCTCTTGACATTTAGCTATCTGTATTTGTGGAGCGGACAGTCTTACCTTCAGCTACAATCAGGATTGAGGCAGTTGATTTCAAACCAACAGATGGAAGCGATCATTGAGGCTCTTTGGGAAGAAGGGGCAGTGTTAACAAAAGCAGCTCAGAAACTCTATCTACACCGAAACACTTTGCAATATCGGCTTGATAAATGGCAGGAGATGACAGGTCTTCAATTGAAAGATTTAAATGATTTAGCTATTTGCCATCAGGCTATCTTGGGAATGAGTATTTAATCTTTTGTGCAAGTTGTACAAAAGATTTTTTTCTTTTTGTGCAACTTGACCTAGATTTTAAAAACGCTTTCATTTACAATAAAGCTATCAAAGAAAGTGAGGCTTGAACATGGTTCATCTTAATTTAAAAAACATTTATAAAAAATATCCAAATAGCGAACACTACTCAGTTGAAAACTTTAACTTAGATATAAAAGATAAAGAGTTCATCGTTTTTGTAGGTCCTTCAGGCTGTGGTAAATCAACTACTCTTCGTATGATTGCTGGTTTGGAAGATATCACAAAAGGTGAAATATACATCGACGGCGTATTGATGAACGACGTTGCTCCAAAAGACCGTGACATCGCTATGGTATTCCAAAACTATGCGCTTTATCCACATATGACTGTATTTGACAACATGGCTTTTGGTCTTAAATTGCGTAAATACAGCAAGGATGAAATCAAAAAACGTGTTGAAGAAGCAGCGCAAATCCTTGGCTTGACTGAATTCTTGCAACGCAAGCCTGCAGACCTTTCTGGCGGTCAACGTCAACGTGTTGCCATGGGTCGTGCTATCGTCCGTGATGCTAAAGTATTCTTGATGGACGAACCATTGTCAAACTTGGACGCGAAACTTCGTGTATCCATGCGAACTGAGATTGCTAAAATTCACCGCCGCATTGGTGCAACAACTATTTACGTAACGCACGACCAAACAGAAGCGATGACATTGGCAGACCGTATCGTAATCATGTCTGCTACGAAGAACGAAGCAGGTACAGGTACAATCGGTCGTATTGAACAAATCGGTAGCCCTGAAGAACTTTACAACCATCCAGTTAACAAGTTTGTTGCTAGCTTCATCGGTAGTCCTGCTATGAACTTCTTTACAATTACTCTTCAAGATGGTGTCCTTATCGGAGATGGTTTCAAACTAGGTCTTCCAGAAGGTCGTCGCAAACACTTGGAAGAAAAAGGCTACAATGGTAAGTCATTTACATTGGGTATCCGCCCAGAAGACATTAAAGCTTCTCAATTGGAATTAGATACTTATCCATCATCTATCGTAGAAGCTGAAGTTGTAGTATCTGAACTTCTTGGTGCAGAAACAATGTTGTATTCTAAAGTTGGAAATACAGAATTTGTATCTCGTGTAGATGCGCGTGATTACCACAAACCAGGTGAAAAAGTTCGTCTTGCTTTCAACCTCAATAAAGCACATTTCTTTAGTGATGAAACAGACCAAACAATCGTTTAAGCATGATTGATGGCATCAAAATACCCCGTCACTGACGGGGTATTTTTTAAATAAGACCACTTAATGAAAAAATGCGAGTAAATAATTTAGCGTGCCGAATTCGATCAAAATATAGACTCCTAAGAGAACAAACACTAATGGTAGAATGATACGCTCGTATTTTTCAAGAAATTCAGAGATAGGAGAGAGGCTGCCAAAAGCATCTGCGATGAAGCAAATAACGGTTGTCCCCAACAAAATGATGACAGCTGTTACGATAAATTCTGGCATTGTTAAGGTTGTGAAATAGGGCGAGAAAATTCCTAAATTATCAGCGCCAGATGCTAATGAAAGGAGTAAAACTGATAGGACTCCTATTGTTTTGTCTGAGATTTGAACGTCTTCTTCAGATTCAAATAGAATGCGAACTCCCAAAAAAATCGGGAAGATTCCAAGTAAGCCAATCATCCACTCAGAAGGTAGTAAATTGGCGAATTGACTGATGATAAAGCTAGACACTATCAAGATAAAAGATGCAAGTAATTGCCCCAGATAGATGTGTTGTTTATCACCTCTATTTTTAACTTTTGAAAAGAGGAGTATTAAAAGAAGCAAGTAGTCAATACTTGTTGAAATACTAAGAATAATTGCAGATATAAATAATATCATGGTTCCTCCGATTTAAAATTGTTGGCTGAATTTACTTTAAAATCTGTATTCACACGTAAAGTGCTTTTATGCAATAGCTATTTAATCGCAATAAAGGCAACTTATTGAGAAATTACTGACTGTATTTTGTAAAAATATGAGTAGGTGAAAACAAGTCTTAGATTGAGGTGTTAAATGGTCAATCTAGGTTCTAAACACAGAGGCACATTAATTTTGATAAGTAAAAGTAAAACATAGTAGATCTTTCAATGATTAGGTCATTTATTTTCTGAATAAGCTTGGTAAAAATCGACTTTGAGTTGGATAAAATGCTCCATATCGTGCAGGAGTTGGAAAAGGGTAGCTCTGGTTTCAAACTCTTCTCGAGTTTGAGGTAGAGGTCGCTCTCTGAAGGTTGCATGGAATAATTCAATATCCAATAACAATTCTTTTGCTGAATTCTCTTCGCTGAGTTGTTGGGCTGTTCGCTCAAAGAGGCTGGCTAGGATGATGTTCTCTCGGGTTTCCAGTAAACACTTATTGATATTGGTTGCCATGGTCCGTAATATTTTGTTTTGTGCAGCCCGCATTTCAAAATAATGGACTTGATAATTTGTTTGTTGAAAGACTTGGTTGTGGCGTTCTAAATAGACAATCTTTAGTGCATCGTCCAGCATGTGATCGAGTTCGTTGATGAGGGTTGCATCATTCCTACCGTCCCCTTCGATTAAAAACTGTTCAAAGCGTAGGAGAATCTGTTTCAACTTGTCTTCAACTCTTTCGTGATATTCCTCAATCATGCGTTCTTGAGAAGGCATATAGAGATTTGAAATTAAGGCTGTCAAGGCTCCAATCAGAAACAAGCCCATCTCATTGCTCAAGAGGGAAATGGATAGGTTTTCCTCAAGCATTAAGTGAGTGACCAGGACTGTAGCGGGTGCGATTCCTGCCTCCCACCGAAAATGGTAAGCAAGAGGAACATAGAAGACTAAGTAGACACCTAAAGTCCAAATCCCGAAACCTAGCAAGTAAAAAGTTATCGTTGCGATAGATAAGGCAAGTAGAGTGGAATAGAAGCGATTAAGAGCCATTTTATAACTGGATTTTCGAGTATCCAAAATACTTAAAATTGCAATAATTCCGGCAGAAGTTGCGTATGATAATCCCAGCCAATCTGCCAGATAAATTGACAGAACAGTTGCTAGAATAAGTTTTATTGTTCTGTGTAAGAGAGGCATATTCGACTTCTTTCTAATTGATAAAAATATTGTAACATAAAGTAAAACGTTAGTGAAAAAATTCGAGTTATTAAAAAGTTTTCATTTTTAAAATGAGATGTTGCTATTTTGTTCTATCGGTGCTATACTGTGGTGATGTAAGGAGAAGTGAAAAATGACTGAGAAAGATAGTTTAAGCTTTGAACGTGGTAGTAAGGCTGGTTTTCTTATTGCTCTCGGGGTGGTTTATGGAGATATTGGTACAAGTCCACTTTATACCATGCAAGCTCTTGTTAGAGGCCAAGGAGGAATTGGGGCTGTTAATAAGGAATTTATTCTGGGTTCTATCTCCTTAATTATTTGGACTTTAACTATAATTACGACAATTAAGTATGTATTGATTGCGTTGAAGGCGGATAATGATCATGAGGGGGGGATTTTTTCCTTATATACCCTTGTTAGAAAAAGAGCCAAATGGCTCATCATTCCTGCTATGATTGGTGGCTCAACTTTGCTAGCAGATGGGGCGTTGACGCCAGCTGTAACAGTCACTTCTGCTATAGAAGGTTTACGAAGTGTTCCGTTGTTGGAAACCTTTTATCAAGATGAATCAATCGTTATTGCAACGAGTTTAGCGATTTTGACAGTATTGTTTAGTATTCAACGATTTGGAACAGGCTTTGTTGGTAATGTATTTGGTCCAGTCATGTTTATCTGGTTCTTATTTTTAGGACTTGTCGGTTTAACAAATACTATCACTTATCCAGAAGTTTTTAAGGCATTCAATCCTCTTTATGCGATTTCCTTATTGATGAGTCCTGAAAATAAGGAAGGTATTTTCATACTGGGTTCGGTATTTCTTGCTACTACCGGTGCGGAGGCGCTTTATTCAGATTTGGGGCATGTTGGTAGGGGAAATATTTATGTTAGTTGGCCATTTGTAAAAGTATCCATTTTGCTATCTTACTTCGGACAAGGTGCATGGATTTTGTCACATCAAACAGAGGCAATTACTTTAAACCCATTTTTCGCGAGTGTTCCCCAAGGATTAAGCATGATTGCTGTGATTTTAGCAACTCTTGCTGCAATCATTGCATCACAAGCGCTCATTTCAGGCTCTTTTACACTCGTTTCAGAAGCAATGCGCTTAAAATTGTTCCCTAGATTACGTATTACTTATCCTGGTGCTAGTTTAGGTCAGTTATATATTCCAAGGTTAAATTGGCTTCTTTGGATGACGACCTCCACAATTGTTCTCTATTTTAAGAGTGCAGAAAAAATGGAAGCAGCTTATGGTTTGGCGATTACTGTGACCATGTTAATGACTTCTATTCTATTGACTGAGTTTGTGATACAATCGGGCATCAAACCCTGGCAAGCCTATCTGGGTCTGGCATTCTTTTTATTGATAGAGGGAATGTTCTTCTTATCATCGGTCATTAAATTTGTCCATGGTGGTTATGTGGTTGTTATTATCTCTCTATTCATTTTATTTGTCATGTTTGTTTGGCATAAAAGCAATCAAATATTATCTCATTATACAAAATTGCTCCCATTGTCTAAGTATATGGGGCAATTACAAGCCTTATCTCAAGACAAAAGTATCCCCCTTTATGCAAGTAATTTGGTTTATCTCAGTAGGCATCTACAGGGACATTTCATCGATCACTCGATTCTCTACTCAATTTTGGAGAAAAAACCAAAGCGGGCTAATCAATACTGGTTTGTGCGTGTTCATGTAACAGACCAACCCTACACAAAAGAGTACTCAGTTGACACCCTGGATACAAACTTCTTGATTAAGGTAGATCTTTATTTAGGGTTTAGAATGAGACAGGACGTCTCTCGATACTTAAGAACCATTGTGGGTGACTTAATGAAACAGGGAAGAATACTCAAACAGAAACAGGTATATAGTTTACAAGATGAGAAAGAAATTGGAGATTTTCGTTTTGTTATCATAGAAGAGACCATGGCCAATTCATCTGAATTGAATACATTTGATCGATTTATTCTGGGGATGAGAGCATTCATTAAACGTTATACAGCTTCTCCTGCCCGCTGGTTTGGTTTACAATTCTCAGAAGTAACTGTAGAGCGGATTCCCATTATTTTGTCAGATGTTCGACCGTTGCCGATTGAAGAAAGAAAGCAAAAAGTTCTCTGAAATTTTCAGAGAACTTTTTAATTTATGCAAATAAAGCAATAATTCCTACTACCAAGTAGCAGACCAATTTGTAGCTTTCATTGATAAGGATAAGCTTGATTGGACGTTGCTCAAAAACATAGTTTTTTAATGAAGCAAGTACAGCAATTACCCCCATGCCACCAGCCGCATGTAGTGGTGAAACATCAAGAGTTTTGATAAAGAAAATTGCAACAACGGCTGTAACAACTTCAATTGCTAAAGAAATCATCATTTCTTTTTGACCGTTTTTACCAGCTTGACGGTCAGCTTCAACCTTTGCCATATCAATGCCAGAGGCTTCAATCCAGGCATCGCGGAAAATCAAGTCGTACCATAAGCCGCCAATGGCAAAAGTAATCAGGCCTGCCAGAATTCCAAATAGTAGTGTCATAATATAATAAAATGAAACAAAAACAGTACATTTGTGGTATAATATACTTATGGCATATTCATTTGATTTTCGTAAAAAAGTTCTCGCATACTGTGAGAAAACCGGCAGTATTACTGAAGCATCTGTTGTTTTCGATATTTCCCGCAACACCATCTATCAATGGCTAAAATTAATGGAGAGTACAGGCGAGCTTCATCACCAAGTTAAGGGAACCAAACCGAGAAAAGTTGATAGAGAAAAATTAAAGAACTATCTTGAAGCTCATCCAGATGCTTTTTTGACTGAAATAGCTTCTGAATTTGGCTGTCATCCAACAGCTATTCATTACGCTCTCAAAGCTATGGGATATACTCGAAAAAAAAGAGCTGTACCTACTATGAACAAGACCCTGAGAAAGTAAATCAGTTTCTTAAAGAATTTAATAACTTAAGTCACCTGACACATGTTTATATTGACGAAACAGGGTTTGAGACATATTTTCATCGAGAATATGGTCGATCTTTGAAAGGTCAGTTAATCACAGGTCAAATCTCTGGAAGAAGATTCCAGCGGATATCTTTAGTTGCAGGTCTAATAAACGGTGAGATTATAGCCCCAATGACCTACAAAGAAACCATGACTAGTGACTTTTTCGAAGCTTGGTTTAAAACATTCTTACTACCCACTTTAGATAAACCATCTGTTATCATTATGGATAATGCAAGGTTTCATAGGATGAATAAGCTAAAAGAGTTATGCAAGGAGCAGGGTGATAGACTTTTACCACTTCCTCCTTACTCACCTGAGTATAATCCCATTGAGAAAACATGGGCTCAAATTAAAAAACACCTCAGAAAAGTATTGCCAAATTGTGATACTTTTCTTGAGGCACTTCTGTCCTGCTCTTGTTTCAATAGATAATATCTCCTTTTCTTCCGATTGTACGGACGAATAACATGATGAAGAATAACATGGTTTTAAGAATGAGTCAAGGGTTATCGGCTATTACAAAGAGAAACTCCTTTTTTAGAAAACCTATGCTATAATACTCTTATGGAACAAAATGATATCGTATATGGCGTACATGCTGTAGTGGAGAGTTTGGAGGCCAACACTGGTAACAAGCTCTACATTCAGGATGATTTGCGCGGAAAAAATGTAGAAAAAATCAAGGCACTGGCAGCAGAGAAGAAGGTGTCGATTTCTTGGACGCCGAAGAAGAGCCTGTCTGACATGACGGAAGGTGCCGTTCACCAAGGCTTTGTCCTACGAGTCTCTGAGTTTGCCTATGCGGACCTATCGGTGATTTTGGAAAAAGCGGAAGCAGAAGATAATCCTCTCATTCTCATCTTGGATGGTCTGACAGATCCTCACAACTTGGGCTCGATTTTGCGGACCGCAGATGCGACTCAGGTAGCGGGCATCATCATTCCCAAGCACCGAGCAGTTGGCGTGACGCCCGTTGTGGCAAAGACCTCAACAGGTGCGGTGGCTCATGTCCCAATCGCCCGAGTGACTAATCTTAGCCAAACCCTTGATAAGCTTAAGGAGGCTGGTTTCTGGGTATTTGGTACTGATATGAACGGAACCCCAAGTCACAAGTGGAATACAGCTGGCAAGCTAGTACTTATTATTGGCAACGAAGGTAAAGGGATTTCCAGTAATATCAAAAAGCAGGTGGATGAGATGGTTACGATTCCTATGAAGGGCCATGTCCAATCCCTCAACGCCAGCGTAGCAGCTGCTGTGCTGATGTACGAAGTATTTCGGAAGAAACTATAGATGAAAGAAAAGATTCTGCTTGTTGATGGTTATAATATGATTGCTTTTTGGAGATCAACTAAACAAGATTTCAAAAAAGGTCATTTAGATGCCGCAAGGACTACCTTGCTTCGCATTCTTTCCCACTATGCTTCATTTGAGAATATAGACATCATTTGCGTTTTTGATGCTCATCATGTTCCCGGAAGTCGTCAGCATTATGATGAATTTAATGTTCAAGTTGTGTTTACTGAAGAGGAAGAAACGGCAGATAGCTATATTGAACGCTTGAGTGCAGAGTTAAATAGTAATCCTCGCAAACAGGTTTCGGTAGCAACGAGTGATTTGAATGAGCAATGGGTTGTTTTTTCACAGGGAGCCTTACGAGTATCTGCGCGTGAGCTAGAAGAACGGACAAATGTAATCAAAAAGGATTTGGATAAATTTGTGGATCAAGTTGAATTGTACACCCCACGTCTGAATCCCTGGTCAGATCAGCAGTTTAAAGCCTTAAAAGAAATGCTGGAGGATATGACTGAGTGAGTTTTAAAATAGTAACCGATTCTACCTCGGATTTGCCAAAAGGATGGGTGGAAGAACATGGGGTTGATGTACTAGGTTTAACCATCAATTTAGATGGTCAAACTTATGAGACTGTAGGGGACAATCGCCTTACTAGTGCTACATTGCTAGAGAAGATGGAAAGTGGTAGCCAGCCGATGACCAGTCAAGTAAATGTCGGTCAGTTTGAAGAAGTTTTTGAAGTGGCAGCCAAGGAAGGTCAAGAGGTGTTTTATCTCGCTTTCTCAACAGCTCTTTCAGGGACCTATCAGAGTGCAGTCATTGCACGCGACATGGTCTTGGATCAATACCCGGAAGCAGTGATTTCCATTATTGATACGAAGGCGGCGACCATTGGTGAAGGCTATCTGGTTATGAAGGCCGTTGAGGCGCATGCTGCGGGTAAAACATTGGTGGAGACCATGGCAATCGTAGAAGATTTGGTGCCACGCTTGCAGACCTATCTCTTAGTTGATGATTTACAACACTTAGTGCGCGGTGGCCGTCTGTCCAAAGCTGCAGGTTTAATCGGTGGTTTAGTGAATATCAAGCCCCTTATTTCGCTCAATGCTGATGGAAAACTAGAATCAATAGCTAAAATCCGTGGTCGTAAAAAAGGAATCAAGGAAATGTTGAACCTGACCTTGGATAACTTGGATCATTCTACAATTATGGTTGCTTATACGGGTGACATTGAGGCGGCAGAGGGCGTCAAATCTAGTTTATTGGAAGACGACCGTGTTTCTGATGTTCTATTGACAGAATTAGGACCAGTTATTGCCACTCATACAGGGACAGGAGTCTTAGCGATTTTATCAATTGGGACAAAAACGAGAGCATAGATTCTAAGGGAAATTTCTTGCAAAGATGTATTCCTTTTTGTGTGGCAGTGACCTATTGCAGAATAGGATAATCAAAAGGAATTAAGATGTCACTAATCATCAGAAGAGAAGAAGAAAAGGAGCATCGGGCGGTTGAAGAACTGACGCGTGAGGCCTTTTGGAACGTTTATCACCCAGGCGCGCTACTGAGCACCTGATTGTGCATCAATTATGGAACAAAAAACACGTCATAAAAGACCTCAATCTTGTCGCGGAAGCCGACGGTCAATTGGTGGGGCATATCCTCTATGTGGCGTCGGAGATCACGGCAGACGGCATTCGCCTGCCTAGTCTGACCTTTGGTCCCTTAAGCATCTCGCCAGAGCATCGGGGCCGCGGTTGCGGTCAGTGTCTGTTAGAACATTCGCTGGCTTTGGCGGAAAATAGCGGAGCAGTCTTGGTGGCCATTACAGGCTTTCCTGATTACTACAGTCGATTTGGTTTTGTCAAAGGTAAGGAGGTTGGTGTTCGCTATCAGGCGGACCCAGAAGCCGATCATTTCTTGGTTAAGTTATTTCGGCCAGAAGCTTTGGACGATCGAGACTGGTGGTTTACAGACCCTGCAGGTTATGAGGTGAACGAAGCTGAATTGCAAGTATTTGATCAAATTTTTTCAGCTAAGGAAAAATTGGTACTTCCAGGTCAATTAGGGGAGTAGAACGACTGTTTGCTTTGGAAAATTCATTTGCAATCGCTCACATGATTCAAAGCTCTGCTATTTGTAAAAAAATAAAAAAAGTAAAGTAAAATAACTTGACGAGAACCACCATATTTGATAGAATGGTAGACGGTATTGTTTACCCCATTTGAAAGGCCCCGGAACCTTCCAAATACCCGCGGAACGGAACATCCGCTTAGTAAACAAAAACGATTCGTATAGGAGAAATCATGAACAAAACAACATTTATGGCTAAACCAGGCCAAGTTGAACGTAAATGGTATGTAGTAGACGCTACTGATGTACCTCTTGGACGCCTTTCAGCAGTAGTTGCTAGCGTTCTTCGTGGTAAAAACAAACCAACTTTCACACCTCACACTGATACTGGTGACTTTGTTATCGTCATCAACGCTGAGAAAGTGAAATTGACTGGTAAAAAAGCAACTGATAAAGTGTACTACACTCACTCATTGCACCCAGGTGGTTTGAAATCAATCACAGCTGGTGAATTGCGTTCTAAAAACGCTGTTCGTTTGATTGAAAAATCAGTTAAAGGTATGCTTCCACATAACACACTTGGTCGTGCCCAAGGCATGAAATTGAAAGTGTTTGTGGGTAGCGAGCACACTCACGCTGCACAACAACCAGAAGTACTTGATATTTCAGGTCTTATCTAAGGGAAAGGACGTAATCTAAATGGCACAAGCACAATACACAGGTACTGGTCGTCGTAAAAACGCGGTTGCACGCGTACGTTTGGTCCCAGGTACTGGTAAAATCACAGTAAACAAAAAAGATGTAGAAGAGTACATCCCATTCGCTGACCTTCGTTTGGTTATTAACCAACCATTCGCAGTAACTTCAACACAAGGTTCATACGACGTTTTCGTTAACGTGAACGGTGGTGGTTACGGTGGTCAATCAGGTGCGATCCGTCACGGTATCGCGCGTGCATTGCTTCAAGTAGACCCAGACTTCCGCGATTCATTGAAACGCGCAGGCCTTCTTACACGTGACGCTCGTATGGTTGAACGTAAGAAACCAGGTCTTAAGAAAGCTCGTAAAGCTTCACAATTCTCAAAACGTTAATTATCCGCGATATATCAACGTTTCAAGACATTCAAGAGTTCTCTCTTGGGTGTCTTTTTTTGTTCAAAAATCAAAAGTTTCCCTGAAAATTTCCCTGAAATTTCCCTCAACGTTTTTTGATAATTCGAAATGCTGTTTCTCCAGCAGTTTGTTTAAGTGTGTTTTTGGTATTGATATAGACCTTAGTGATGGATTGGTCACTATGTGTCAGAGCTTCTGAAATGGCTTCTAAGCTCATCATCAAAGAGATTGATTTTAAATTTTTGGCAAATGGTCAATGAAAATGCTTTGACTGCTTTTCACGAAACCCTCGCATTGCCCGAATCTTGACAGAGTTGGGTTGGGTACGTGAGATGAATGAAGGTGTTAAACGTATCTACTCGGAGATGGAATCTGCCTTTCTTCATGAACCTAAATTCTCAGAACCTGGGAATAAGGTTGTCCTGACGCTTGAGAACAACATTGTCAGCCGACATCTCCGTACAAGAGACAGCTTGGAAAAACAGTTCTCTGATTTTGGTGAATTAACAGCAGATGAGCAACTGATTGTCCACTATATGTATAATTCAGGCGAGAGAATGACAACGGCAAAAGCCATTGAGCTTACAGGCCGGAGTCGATCATTTGTTGTTAAAATGTTACATAAACTTCGTGATTTAGAAATCATTACTTGGTTTGGTTCAAGTAAAAACGACCGCAATCAATATTATCTTTTAGTTGATAAATGATTGCAGTCAGGATACTTATTAGTAATAAGAATACAGTAGAATACAGTAGAATATAGAAAAGTGTCTATTAACAATCAGGTCGATAACCACTTTTTTTATTATAGACTTCATTTCAAAAATTAGTTGTTAATATGTCAAATTTGTTTAGATAGGGATTTCAAATATCTATCAATTCTTTCAATAATTCTTCGTATTTATTCTTGGCTTTTTCCAATTCTTTGTCAAAGTTAATTGTTGCCCCATCTTTGAGAATGCTAGTTTCTATACTCAATCCTTCTTTACTAACTTCTGTAATACTGATATTTAGTGGAGAATTCATTGGATACGTCTCCCATTTTGTTAAATATAGTTTTTCTGATAAGTACAAATAATACAAGTGACTAACTTTTTTGACTAACTTTTTAGAAAGTTATCTATCCATCTCAGTTTGTGAAATCTGGCTATTTTACAAATATTAATTACAGAAGTTTTTTATCTAGTTACTCAATGTATTATTCGAAGTGCTAGGTATAAGCAAGTTTATACCTTATTGACACAAAGGTTCATTTAGCCCTCCCTTTTTATCTTTATACTCATAGGAAGCTACCTTCTTAAATGGTTCTGTCAGTAGGGAGTTGTTCATGAAACACTTTCACCATTTCTATCAATATTCCACTTAACATTTTCGCTTGTTTTTGATATACTTTAGAAAATAGGTGTTTTCAAGGGGTGATACCATGGAACTAAAAGATATTATGCATATTTTGGAAGATATGAAGGTTGGGGTTTTTGCTACTCTGGATGAGTATGGAAATCCACATGCTCGTCATGCTCATATCACTGCAGCAAACGAAGAAGGGATTTTCTTTATGACAAGCCCAGAAACGCATTTCTATGATCAATTGATGGGGGATCAAAGAGTTGCGATGACGGCTATTTCTGAGGAAGGGTACCTTATCCAGGTAGTGCGTGTAGAAGGGACTGCCAGACCTGTGGAGAACGACTATCTAAAGACAGTTTTTGCGGATAATCCTTATTATCAACATATCTATAAAGATGAGTCTAGTGATACAATGCAAGTATTTCAGATTAATGCTGGTCATGGCTTCTATCATAGCTTGACTCAAGGTCATAAGTATATCTTTTCTATTGGTCAAGGCGAGCATTCAGAGGTTCGTGCACTTTGAAAACTAGATGAAAACATTTGATAAGACAAGTATATTTCAAATAATTATGATACAATACTTTTTATAAATGTTTTAGGAGTGTTTGGATAAATGAGAGAAGATATTCAAGTCAATGAGCGAGCCCTTGTTTTGTCAGATCAATTGGTGGAGGTGTTGGAAACCATTTACGATCCCGAGATTGAGTTGGATATATACAATTTAGGACTTGTCTATGAAATTCATCTAGATGAAACCGGGTTTTGTAAAGTAGTGATGACCTTTACTGATGCAGGTTGCTCATGTGCAGATACGATGCCTGGTGAGCTAGTAGCAGCTTTAAAGACTATTGACGGAATAGAAGATGCTCAAGTCGAGATTGTTTGGTCTCCCGCTTGGAAAATGACAAGAATTAGTCGCTTAGGTCGAATTACTCTGGGGATAAGCCCAAAATAAAAGAGTTGCAGTTTTATTTGTACTGACCCCAAAAAGTTAGACAAAAAATATTAGTGAAAGGATTTAGTTCTGTACTGAACAGGACTAAGTCCTTTTAGTTTTGCTTTAATGCGTTTATTGTTGTAGTAAAAAATATAATCAGTGATAGCTTGCTCTAGTTGGTCCAGTGACTTGAAATTCTTCTCAAATCCGTAAAACATTTCTGTTTTCAAAATGCCAAAGAAGGACTCCATCATGCCATTATCCGTGCTAGTTCCCTTGCGAGACATGGACGGACGTATGCCTTTACTGGCAAGAAAACGA
>NZ_JBMVJC010000017.1:0-41861 GCF_049893385.1 Streptococcus sp. VTCC 12905
GGGAACGATGATCCGATGTTTACTTTAACTAGCCAAGATCGGCATGGTGTAGTTGTCGCAGGAACTTTACCAACTTCTTTTATCCAAACTGGACGAGTCTATGACCTTTCAGGGCTTTCTCCAACACTGACCACGATGCAAGGAGGGGATAAAGTTCCTAAGATTCTTTGCCGTGAAGAAGCGCCACATTTGAAAATTAGGGAAGCGACCAAACTAGGCTATGCCAAGGCAATAGTGGGAGATTCTGTCAACCTTGCTTACCCAGAGTCTACCAAACGTAGAGGTCGAGTGGGAAAAGGAATTTCAAATACTTTAACCACTTCTGACAATATGGGAGTGGTTGTTGCTGCTTTGGAATACCGTAAGGACAAGTGGTATGAAGTGACTGGAATAATCCTAGATGGAAAACTGTATCGTTTGAGAATCAGACGCCTAACCCCAAGAGAGTGTTTTAGGTTACAAGGATTTCCTGACTGGGCTTTTGAGAGGGCAGAAAGTGTTTCAAGTAAAAGTCAGTTGTATAAACAAGCAGGCAATAGCGTAACCGTCACTGTTATCGAGGCTATTGCTAGAGAATTTAGAAAGATTGAAGAGGAAGAAAAACATGAAATTATTACATAGTAAAAGTATTAGGAACTGCACGGAGCTAGAAGAAGCCATACATCAAGCAGAAGTGGAGAGATTTTCAGAGATGATTGCTTCTTTACCCAATTATGATTGTGACATTGATGTCACTTTTGAAGATGACTACCACAAAGAAATGAATTATCCGTTAGCTTATGAGTCCAACTTACATCGTATTTTTGAGTTTATTGAAACACAAGATATTAAAAATGGTGTTGATACCTATCTAACTGATGAGAATGACCTCGCTTTTAGGGCATATGGGCAAGGCTATTCTTGGAATGATAAGAATGATGTCGTCACCACATTAATAACAGTGAAGTGCTTTGGTGAAGGCAGGTCACCCATCGATATGAGTAAGGTGTTTACGCCACCAACTCAAGCATTAGAGAAGGATTTATCCATGTAGGAGAATGAGATGTTAGAAATCTATTTAAGTCGAAATAACAGTCGGAATCAAAAACTTCTGTCTTTTTGTGACTCACATGGTATTTCCTACACCTGTAAAGAAGTGAGTCATCTATCACGTGAAGACTTATTGGGCTTGTTTACCAAAAGCAGTGATTGTTTTACGCTCTTATCCTCCTCGCTACAACGATTTAAAGGTCATAGAGAGATGAAATTGAGTGAGTTAGTGACGTTAGTTCTACGGAAACCTGACCAGAATCTTCGTCTCCCAATTGTGGTTTGTGAGGACAACGTGTATCCCGATATGAGTTTAGAAGAAGCGAGGACCTTTCTTCCGAGAAGTCAAAAAGAGGTTTCCTTTCGTGAACATCTTTTTAAGGATCTGGTGACATAAGGAGGAGTTATGAACGATCGTTTTTGGGAAAATTTAGAAATTATCGTTATGGAAAAAGGACTGTCATGGGCTGACCTTGCTCGACAGATGTTTAAGGGCCAATACGTCTACCCTAGTGAGTTTAAGCGCCTCTACCAAACCTTTCGCCACTACAAATCTCATCGTCTCATGCCACAAAGCAAATGGGTGGAGAAAATAGTGAGCATCTTAGAGATTGACTATGAAGACTTGTTTAGGAGATAGCGATGAAACGACTAGTAGTGATGTACGGAGCCATTCATGTCAATGTCCTCCTTGTGAGTTTGTACCTAGTTGGTTGGCTAAATGGGGCATGGTTACCTGTTTTACAAGTGACGTTTCTAGCCCTGATATTGTGGAGCTGGAAAAGGTACCAGATACCTAAAAGAAACCTATCCTTGAAGGAGAGAGGGCTTTGGTTACTTGGTAGTCTAGGTGTCATGGTAAGTATTGCACTTATTATGAGTGCTCTATTTTCAGGAAGCGAACCAAACCAAGAAACGTTAGTGACTGTTCAAGACCGGATTCCTGTTCTGTCCTTTATTCTTTTTCTCCTTAATGCCAGTGTTGTGGAAGAAGCCTTTTATAGAGAGGTGTTGTGGGGAGTCTTGTCTCAACCAGTGGTTCAAGTTTTGTTAACGAGTTCCCTTTTTGCTTTAGCTCATCACCCATCCAGTCTATTCACTTGGGTGCTTTATGGGAGTTTAGGACTCACACTTGGTGTGGTTAGAAGGCAAACAGACTGCTTGACGTCCACACTTATTCACCTGTCTTGGAATGGAATCGTCTTTTTCCTATCTTTATTGTGATACCAAAATCAAGGGTGCTTTCGTATCATGAAAGCACCCTATTATTTTGATGGGGAATCACATGAAGGAGGGAATGATGTCATCCGAACAACAGGAACGCCAAGCGATTCAATATGCAGAACGTAGTACCATGTTTACGGTAAAGGTGCTTCTCAAACTCTTAGAGTGGTCAGCCAGACACGCCCTAGTACAAGACTCGGCTTATAAAATTGGGGTTCAAAAGTTAGAAGAACTCCTTCAAAGTCCTTATGCCATTGAGTCGCTGAATATCTCAAAAGACATTTTGGATAAACCCGTTGATGTCGAGAAATTCAAGGAATTGGTGGAATCAGAAAACCTTCCTATTGCCATTAGTTGGCAAGGAGATTACCTGCATTTCTATGCTAAGGATAAGTCGCTCTTAGACAAGCACTTAGATGAGTTGCTTCAGAAGTTGGTTTCCAATCCAGAAAAACTGAAAGGGCTAACTATGGATAAACCCCTTGATGAGGAAATCGCACAAGCCAAGGAACAGATTGTGATGTCAGAACCCTCTGCTGTGAAAACAAAGGAGGTCATTCTCTAATGGTCTCAGGGAAAAAAGTTTTTATCTTTGGTATTTTAGGGCTTGCTCTTGGCTATTTCTGCCATCGACTAGTCTTGCTTTACGATAGTCTTCCTAATCAACCGCCCTTGGAACGCCTTGCCTATCTCTTAGGCGAAGGACAGAATCAGGTCTTAAATCCCTTGTGGAATGGCAACTTTACAGGTAAATCAGTTTTGGGCTTTTGCTTTGGATTTGTGACGATGGGCCTAGTCTATCTTTATGTCTCAACTGGTCAAAAGGTTTACCGAGAAGGGGCTGAGTATGGCTCTGCACGTTTTGGAAACAGTCACGAACGCAAAGCCTTTCTCAGTAAGAATCCTTTCAATGACACCATTTTGTCACGTAATGTTAGGCTAACCCTGTTAGAAAAGAAAGCTCCTCAATTTGACCGAAACAAGAACCTTGTGGTCATCGGTGGGTCTGGTAGCGGGAAGACCTTTCGGTTTGTCAAACCCAATCTGATTCAGCTCAACTGTTCCAATATTGTCGTTGACCCTAAGGATCACTTAGCTGAAAAGACAGGGAAGCTCTTTTTAGAGCATGGCTATCAGGTCAAGGTCTTAGACCTCGTAAACATGACCAACTCAGATGGTTTTAATCCTTTTCGCTATGTGGAAACGGAGAATGATTTGAACCGTATGCTTACGGTCTATTTCAATAATACCAAAGGCAATGGCAGTCGCAGTGATCCCTTTTGGGATGAGGCGTCCATGACCTTAGTCCGTGCGATTTCCTCTTACTTGGTGGATTTTTACAATCCTCCAGGTAGTACAAAGGAGGAAGCAGACAGTCGCCGTAAGCGTGGGCGTTACCCCTCTTTTTCTGAAATCGGAAAACTCATCAAGCTCTTATCCAAAGGAGAAAATCAAGATAAGAGTGTCTTAGAAGTGATGTTTGAGACTTATGCCAAGACAAATGGTACAGAAAACTTCACCATGCGTAACTGGGCAGACTTCCAAAACTACAAGGATAAGACCTTGGATTCGGTGATTGCCGTCACAACAGCTAAGTTTGCCCTCTTTAATATCCAATCTGTCATTGATTTAACCAAACGTGACACCTTGGACTTAAAAACATGGGGAACGCAGAAAACCATGGTCTATCTCGTTATTCCAGATAATGACACCACCTTTCGCTTTCTCTCAGCCCTCTTTTTCTCCACTGTCTTTTCAACTTTAACGAGACAAGCTGATGTGGACTTTAAGGGACAACTACCTATCCACGTCAGAAGTTATTTAGATGAATTTGCGAATGTCGGTGAAATTCCAGACTTTGCGGAACAAACCTCAACAGTTCGCTCACGGAACATGAGTCTCGTACCCATTCTTCAAAACATTGCCCAACTTCAAGGGCTCTATAAGGAGAAGGAGGCTTGGAAAACCATTCTAGGAAACTGTGACAGTTTGCTTTATCTTGGAGGTAATGATGAAGAGACCTTTAAGTTTATGAGTGGTCTCTTAGGCAAACAAACCATTGATGTGAGAAGTACCAGTCGGTCGTATGGCCAAACAGGGTCTGGGTCAACGTCCCATCAAAAAATCGCAAGGGATCTCATGACTCCTGATGAAGTTGGAAACATGAAACGTGATGAGTGCTTGGTGAGAATTGCAGGGGTTCCAGTCTTTAAGGAAAAAAAGTATTTCCCCTTGAAACACAAGAACTGGAAATACTTAGCGGACAAGGAGTCAGATGAACGTTGGTGGCATTACCACATTGACCCCCTCAAAACAGAGGAAGTTCCGTTTGAACCCTATGACCACAAGGTTAGGGATTTAAGCACAGAAAGCACACTACACTAATAGAAAAGAGGAATCGTATGAACCAAAAATTTACAGGCTTTGTTTATGGCGTGGACGCCAGTTCCATGTTTGCCCAAGCCATGGCGCTTTTACAAAAAGGAATGGTTGCGACAGGTGCCTTTCTTGTCGTCATGGGCATTATTAACCTGTCAACCAATATCAAAGATGGTGGACCTGGTGTCCGCAATGCCATCTTAGAAATTGTGGGTGGTGTTATGGTAGGTGCCGCTGGTGCCTTTATCACTCAAATTACCATTTAGGAGGGCTAAGTATGACATGATAAACACATTACCTTCAGCTTTTGTCTTTCTAGCCTCGGAGAAAATTTCGAGCGATAGCCTTTTTGAAGGCTTTAACGTTGACTTGGAATCGATGGCCAACTTGGTCAAATCCCTTGCGGATTATAACCCAACCGTGTGGTCTTATATGTCAGCGATCACAAAAGGAGTGATGCAGCCGTTGGGAGTGGCTATTTTAGCCGTTGTGTTAGTCCTTGAGTTTTCTAAGATGGCTAAGAAAATCGCCAACTCAGGTGGTGCCATGACCTTTGAAGCTATTGCCCCTATGATTGTCTCTTATATCATGGTGGCAGTAGTGATTACAAACACCACTGTTATTGTAGAAGCCATCTTAGCTGTTGCTTCTCACATCATTGAAGGTGTAGCTGGTGTCGTTTCTCATGGAGGAACGACTTATGAGACCGTTTCAGGACTTAAAGGGTCAGGAATTATTGGAAAACTCATTGTTGGCTTTTTTGCCATTCTGATATGGTTAGTGCGGTTGGTGAGTGTGATGGTGGTGAATATCCTCATTACCATTCGCTTTATCCAACTTTACCTCATGATTCCATTTGCGCCTTTAACGATTCCGACTTTCCTTAGTGATGACTGGCGAAGTGTTGGGATTGGCTACCTGAAAAACATCATGGTCTATGCCCTTCAAGGGGTCTTGATTTTCTTAATCATCTCCCTTGTTCCCCTCTTTGAATCAGCTGGGAAATTGGCTCTCTCAAATGGTGCGGGAGTGATGGAGACGCTAGCGACTGCCTTTGGTGGTTTAGTTCAGGCTATTTTATTGATCATTGCCTTGGTGGGCAGTCAACGGACTGCCAGAAGTATCCTAGGCATGTAAGGAGGATTGGGAAGGACGTTCCTCCCAATCTTTTTTCATATTCATCTTAGATTGGAGTCTTATGAGTACACGTGTTTTTAAGGACATCACAAAAGTCCAACATAGGGCTTGGCTAGGCTTTACCACACGACAAGTTATTTTTGTCTTACCAGCCGTTGCTATTACCATCCTGATTTTATGGTTAAACCTCTTTTATTGGCAATTTGGGGATTGGTTTGTCTATGGTCTTATCTTTACCTTTACCATCCCCCTCATGTTATTTGGGGTCTATCGCCCTAATGACTTACCATTTGAAACGTATCTTAATTATAGATGGCATTATGAAATGACCATACCAGACCGTACACTAACTGGACAGAAAGGAATACAACGTGAAAAAAACAAATCGCTCAATGAAACCAAAGACCTCTTCTAAACACAAGAAGACACGTAAACCAAAAGAAGAAGTGCTGCCAACAACTGTTAATACGCTTCTTTACCAAGGCCTTTTTCCTAATGGTCTCATGCAGGTTACCCCAGGTTATTTTTCCCAGTCCTATCTTTTAGGAGATGTCAATTACCAAACGGTTGGTTTGGAGGATAAGGGAGCCATTATGGAAACCTATTCGGACTTGATTAACAGTTTGGATGACAAGACCAATTTCCAACTCACTATTTTTAACCAAAGGGTCAACTTGGATAAATTTAGAAAGGGTGTCTTGTATCCTTTTCATGAGGATGGGTATGATACCTATCGTGAAGAACTCAATCGTATCATGGAGAATAACTTAGAAGCTGGTGAAAATAACTTTTCAGCGGTTAAGCTCATTTCTTTTGGGAAGTCAGACCAAAATCCGAAACTCGCTTATCGATCCCTGTCTCAGATTGGGGAATACTTCAAGAGTGGTTTTTCTGAAATTGATGCGAACTTTACCCTCCTCAGTGGAGAAAGCCGTGTGAATCACTTGGCTGATATGTTGCGAGGGGAAAATCATTTGCCCTTTACTTATCAAGACCTGGTGCGTTCAGGACAAACAACCAAGCACTTTATTGCCCCAACCAGTTTATCTTTCAAACATAAGAATTATGTAGAGATTGACGATAGACTGCTTCAGATTGTCTATGTTCGTGACTATGGAATGGAGTTGGGAGATAAGTTCTTACGAGAACTCATGCAGTCGGATTTGGAAGTGATGATTAGTCTCCATGCCAAAGGGTCAGCCAAGTCAGAAGCCATGACCAAGCTCCGCACCAAGAAGACTTTGATGGAATCGCAAAAAATTGGGGAACAACAAAAGATGGCACGATCTGGCGTTTATCTTGAAAAGGTTAGTCAGGTCCTAGAAAGTAACATCGATGAAGCCGATGAGCTGATTAAAACCATGACGCAAACAGGCGACAAGCTCTTTGACACCCTCTTTGTGATTGGGGTCATTGCGGATAACGAAGACCAATTGAAGCACTCCCTTGATATTATCAAACAAGTTGCAGGTTCTAATGACCTTGTGATTGATAATCTGACCTATATGCAAGAAGCTGCCTTTAATAGCTTATTGCCATTTGGGAAGAACTACCTTGAGGGTGTGTCTCGGTCTCTTTTGACCTCAAACATTGCCGTCAACTCCCCATGGACCTCTGTTGACCTACAAGATAAGGGCGGGAAGTTTTATGGGATAAACCAGATTTCAAGTAATATCATCACCATTGACCGTGGGAAACTCAATACCCCATCAGGATTGATTCTAGGGACATCAGGTGCTGGTAAAGGGATGGCGACTAAGCATGAAATCATCTCAACCAAGTTAAAAGAAGAAGAGAGTGATACCGAAATCATCATTGTAGACCCTGAAAATGAGTACAGTATCATTGGTCAAGCCTTTGGTGGGGAGAGCATTGATATTGCGCCTGACTCTACTACTTTCTTAAACGTTTTAGACTTATCCGATGACAATATGGATGAAGACCCTATTAAGGTCAAATCTGAATTTCTACTTTCTTGGATTGGGAAACTCTTAGACCGGAAAATGGACGGTCGAGAAAAGTCCCTAATTGACCGTGTAACTCGGTTAACCTATAAGCATTTTGAGACACCATCTCTCGTGGAATGGGTCTTTGTTCTCTCTAAACAACCTGAACAAGAAGCCAAGGACTTAGCACTTGACATGGAGCTTTATGTGGAAGGCTCACTCGATATTTTCTCACACCGAACCAACATCAAAACGGATAGCCATTTTCTCATTTACAATGTCAAAAAGTTAGGGGATGAGTTGAAGCAGATTGCCCTCATGGTCATCTTTGACCAGATTTGGAATCGTGTGGTTAAAAACCAAAAACGTGGCAAGAAGACCTGGATTTACTTTGATGAAATGCAGCTTCTGTTGTTGGATAAGTACGCTTCTGATTTCTTCTTCAAATTATGGAGCCGTGTCCGTAAGTATGGGGCCATTCCAACAGGCATTACTCAAAACGTAGAAACCTTACTTCTTGATGCCAATGGTAGACGCATTATCGCTAATAGCGAGTTTATGATACTTCTAAAACAAGCTAAAAGTGACCGAGAAGAATTGGTTCATCTTTTGGGCTTATCTAAAGAACTTGAGAAATACTTGGTCAATCCTGAAAAGGGAGCTGGGTTGATTAAGGCAGGCTCAACGGTTGTTCCCTTTAGAAATAAAATCCCACTTCAAACCCAACTCTTTGACATCATGAGTACCGATCCAGAAAAGATGAGGGGTGAATCATGACAAGAGAGCAACAGAAGGTCAAGGTTGCCCGTAAAACCTTTCAGAGTAGTTTAAAGGCTAGTCGTATCCATTATCGCAGGGAGAAGAAGGGGTTAAAACGCTCACTTCCTAAGCGACGCTTTATCATGCGCCGAGCTGAGAAAGCTGAAACAAGGGAACAAGGTCAGGCTCTGAAGCAAACCTATCAGGAGGAGAAAGACCTAGCGACAGATACCTTTAAGGAAGCGATCGCCTAT
Organism: Streptococcus sp. VTCC 12905; assembly: GCF_049893385.1. NCBI lineage: Bacteria > Bacillati > Bacillota > Bacilli > Lactobacillales > Streptococcaceae > Streptococcus > Streptococcus sp. VTCC 12905. The sequence goes on from NZ_JBMVJC010000017.1 coordinate 8,729, forward strand.
GTGTCTCCCAGATGGGTAAAGGATAGGGAAATTAAGAAGTATCGGCTTCCTCAAGCTAGACAGCGCCTAGCAGTAGCAAGAAAACACTTGGCAGAGGTCAAGATGGCCGAAAAAGAGGAGAAAGCCACTTCTAAGTTTACCGATCAGAAAAAGCCAACAGAATCAAAAACGTTACGGTTTCAGTTTCAAAAAGAAAAACCTCTTGAACGCCTTCAGGCAGAAAAAGAGGTCAAATCAGCTAAGCGTGACGTGAAACAACTGAAAAAAGCACATCAGTTTAAGAACCCCTCGACTAAGGTCAAACGAGGATTACGCTATGTCACTTCAGAATCACTGGATGTAGTCGCTCAAGATGATGACTTGGAGGGAATTAGAACCCTAAAAGAGTCTGTGATTAAAGGAAGACGCTATGGGAGATTTACTTATCAGTCAGGAAAACTCCTTGTCAAAAGTGGGCAGACAGGTCTTCGGTTTACTAAGACGAAAGCCGCTCATAGTAAGGAGCGGTATCAGAACTTTAAAAAGGGAAAAGGGTTCACCCGACAGAAGCCCTTAAAGCCCAAAAGGCGATACCACACCTTTCTCAAGCAAGCTAAAAGGCACAGTGTGTCAGGAATAACAGGGGTTATTCAAGCGATTAAGAATAGCCTGACCTTATTTTCATCGATTGCCCTTAATCCTATGACTTGGGTCGTGTCAGGCCTCTTGTTTTTCTTGCTTTTGATGATGAGTTTTGTTATAGGAATTTCAGGAACCACTCTCATTCAACAGGATGAGAGTGAACTGACAAAAGCCTATACGCACATGACGTGGGAAGATGCGGAAAACACCCGGACCAACCCCACTGGCATTACCTACTACACTAAGATTGATGACGTCATGGGCTTTATGAATCTCAAGTATCAAGATTATGCTTTAGAAGAAATCATGGAAGAAGGGGATAAAACCTATCAAGCCTATTTGAGTCAACTTTGGCAGGACTTAAACGGTGGGGATTCTTTAAAATCCATGCTTGAGTTAAGTAAGGAGCCTGCCTATAAGCTCTTTGATGACGATAGAGAAGATTTAAAGGAATTAAGTGAGGAAGGCACCTACCTTGCCCTCCAAGAATTGGATAATCCATTTCAGGGACAGACTGAAGACGATGCGCTTACCATGACAGTCCGCTATGGCTATGAGGTGATTGATGACAAGCCAACGCTTCATCATCATATCATTTTAGAAGCTAAAGAAAATCAAGTGATTGTGGCTCCCATGAATGGTAAGGTTTCCCTAGATGGAGAGAACATTATCATCACGTCAGGTAAGGGACTAAACAAGTCTCAATTGACCTTGTTTAATATCCATACTGGTCGAGTGAGCGATGGCCAAAAAGTCCAAGCAGGAGAAGTGATTGGTCAAACCAAGGATGGATCTGGTCTAAAAGTGACCTATCAAAAGGTTGACGATGATTCAGAGAAACTGGTTTACGCCAATCCAGCCTTTTACTTTCCTAAAGTCATTCAACTCCAAACGACGATTCTCCCTACCATTGGTCAATTTGGAGGCGATGAGTTTGCGAGAGCCAAAGCTATCTATGAGTATTTGAAAAGCCAGGGAGCAACCAATCAAGCCATTGCGGCTATTTTAGGAAACTGGTCAGTAGAATCATCAATTAATCCTAAACGGGCAGAAGGTGATTACTTATCACCTCCTGTTGGGGCAAGTGCCAGTTCTTGGGACGATGAGGGCTGGTTGTCTCTAAATGGTCCAGCTATCTATAATGGCAGGTACCCGAATATTCTAAGACGTGGCTTAGGCTTAGGGCAGTGGACAGATACAGCAGATGGGTCACGCAGACATACCTTATTATTAGAGTATGCCAAAGGGAAAAATCAGAAGTGGTATGACTTAGGCTTACAACTGGATTTTATGCTCCATGGGGACAATCCTTACTATACCAACTGGTTAAAAGACTTTTTCAAAAATTCAGGTAGCCCAGCCAGTCTTGCCCAAGTCTTTCTCATTTATTGGGAGGGAAATAGTGGTGATAAACTCCTAGAACGTCAAACGAGAGCTACAGAGTGGTATTACCAAATTGAGAAAGGCTTTAGCCAACCAAATGGTGGAACTGCTCAAAGTGATCCAAAAGCGCTGGAAGCAGTTCGAGGAGACCTTTATGACAACTCCATTCCAGGTGGAGGTGACGGTATGGGCTATGCCTATGGGCAATGTACGTGGGGAGTAGCTGCTCGTATCAACCAATTGGGATTGAAACTCAAAGGCCGAAACGGTGAGAAAATCCCAATCATCAGTACCATGGGTAATGGTCAAGATTGGGTGGCAACAGCAGCACGTCTTGGTGGAGATACAGGCAAGCAACCAAAAGCAGGAGCGATTATTTCCTTTGCGGGAGGAGGTCATGGATCGCCAACAGAATACGGTCATGTCGCCTTTGTCGAGAAGGTTTACCCTGATGGTTCTTTCCTCATCTCAGAGACCAATGTTAATGGTAATCCTAACTATACCTTCCGTAAATTATCAGGAGTCGATAGTACAATTAGCTTTGCCTATACAACGAAATAAATTTTTTGGAAGAATACATCTTTAGATAAATCTTTATATGATGTTTTAATTGACATTAGGAAGTAGTTAGGTTATACTATATGTGTAGATAACAAGAGTATTTACTAAGCGTTAAGCATTATTGGTCGGTTGGTTTGACTGGTAGTGTTTGCTTTAGTAGGGTTGTGTGTGAACACCTCGAGCCAACAATGAAAACACTCGATGAAAGGATTCGTATGAATCCTTTTTTCGTAGAAAGATTACTATCAATGGTGACTTATTAAAATTAGCAGCAAAAAATTTTGAACCTTTATTAAATAAGAAAATTACAATTGAACTTGGTAGAAAAGGACAGAAAACGGTTTTAGATATTCTGTTTTCAAAAGACCATTTCTTTCACTTAGCTGGACTTCATAAACTAAACGATATACATTTTAGCCATAAAAAATCTTCTCTAGTTTTTGATGATATTTTAGACGACCGGATTAACTCTGACTTATTAGAATCTTCGTTGTATTATGATAAAAAAGGGGTTAGGTCACGTTTAGAAATTTTGTCGTATTTATATGATGGCTTTACAAAGCCTAATCTTGTCGTTAGAAAAGCAAAGAATTTCCCCATCAAAGGTAGTAAATTAAGATGGAGTTATTTGGTGGAATTTTACATTGATGACATCCGTCTAGGTGAGTTTTTTATTGATAACTATCGAAGTGGTCATTCTAATGAATTTATTGGTGTTAGTATTTTTGAAAAATCTGAAAAAGATTATACTGTGAATCAAACAAAGTTTACAATACTTTCAATTTATGAAACAGATATTGTGTCAGGAAATGTAGAGGTTCTTTTCACTAGAATGTAGTTCTCTTAGTTATATATAATATCATGTTGTTATCGAATTGGGGCGTGCTAATCACATCTGGGAGGGTCTTATGCGTCAGGCCCCCTTTTTTTATAAGCAATTTTCAGAGGTTATCGGTAGTCCTACCGATAGCTTTTTTCTTTGTCCTTCTTTGATGTGATACCAAAATCAAGTCGTCTTTTTTATGATGAGGAGAGAGTGACAGATTGTTACTACTTATCAAAAGAAAAGAAGGACTTTTTATGACCAAACAATGTCATCATCACTTTTTAGTCAATCAGGAAAAAGCAGAAAAGCATGTCTTCCGTAAAAGTAAGAAGTACCGTACGCTCTGTTCGGTAGCTCTTGGAACCATGGTGACAGCTGTTGTCGCTTGGGGTGGCCAAGTAGCACAAGCTGACGAAGTGGTAACACCTTCCCAAGGTAAAACCGTTCAGCTAACAGAAAATCCTGCTACCAACTTACCAGAAGCTCAGCCAACTCCAGTTGCTGAACAAACGAATAGTCTTGCCTCAACGGGTCAATCAGATGGGGCTATTACAGTCACCGTTCCTCATGATGTTGTGACACAAGCTGTCAATCAAGCAACTGCTGAAGGGGTTACGACCATTCAGGATAAACCTATGGATTTAGGAAACACAACCTCTGCGAGTGAGACCAGTAAGCAATTAGATACCGCTGAGGCGGATGCTGCTAGGCAGGCTGAAGCCATCACTCAGGTGACCAATACCTATAAAGCTGACAAAGCGACTTATGAACAAGATAAAACACGTGTTGAACAGGGGAATGCTGCGTTGGCTGCTAGTCATAAAGAAGCCACTCAAGCAGGAAAGGCCTTGAATAGTTTAGTAGATAGCACAGCTTCAAAAATCAAAGACCAAGATCCGTCGGCTAATGTGACCGTCACAACTCAAACCGTAACATCAGGAGATGGTTCAACGGTTTCAGGCTATCAGGATTATACCTCTGCGGTAGCTGCTATTGATAAGCAAAATAAGGACAATCTATCTGAATACGAATCAAAGAAAAAAGATGCAGATGCTATTGTCGCAAAGAATCTCTTAATCCAAAAGGCAAATGAGGACGGGGTTGCCAAAGCAAAGGATGATAATGAAGCAATTGATAAACGCAATCAAGCCGGACAAAAAGCAGTGGATGATGAAAACAAGGCAGGTCAAGCTGCTGTTGATGCCTATAATAAAGACCAACAGAAATTAGTCACAGACCGTGAAGCTGAGATTGCTTCTATCACGAAACGCAATAAGGAAAAAGAAGAAGCCGCCAAGAAAGAAAATGACGCCATTGATGCCTATAACACCAAGGAAATGGAGCGCTATAAACGTGATTTAGCTGAGATTTCAAAAGGGGAAGAAGGCTATATCTCTCAAGCTCTTGCTCAGGCTCTCAATTTGAATAATGGAGAACCCCAAGCCCGTCATTCAGCTGATACCAGAAATCCTAATCGTATCGTTGCTAGGGGTGACGCTATGCTTGGTGGGTATTCTAAAATCCTAGATTCTACTGGTTTCTTCGTCTACGACACCTTTAAAACAGGAGAAACCCTTTCCTTTACCTATCAAAATCTTCAAAATGCTCGCTTTGATGGTAAGAAAATCACAAAAGTAGCCTATGACATTACTAACCTTGTTTCTCCAGCTGGAACTAATGCCGTGCAGTTAGTCGTACCAAATGACCCAACAGAAGGCTTTATCGCCTACCGTAATGATGGGACAGGCAATTGGCGAACAGACAAGATGGAGTTTCGTGTCAAGGCCAAGTATTTCTTAGAAGATGGCTCTCAAGTCAGCTTCACCAAGGAAAAACCAGGTGTCTTTACTCATTCCTCACTCAACCACAATCACATCGGTTTAGAGTATGTAAAAGACACATCAGGTAAGTTTGTTCCTATCAATGGCTCAACCATTCAAGTGACTAACGAAGGTTTGGCTCGTTCACTTGGGTCAAACCGTGCCAGTGATTTGAAGCTTCCTGAAGAATGGGATACTTCTTACAGTAAGTATGCCTATAAAGGAGCAATTGTCTCAACGGTTACATCAGGCAACACCTATACAGTGACCTTTGGTCAAGGGGATATGCCCCAAAATGTTGGTCTCTCTTATTGGTTTGCCTTAAACACCCTACCAGTTGCACGGACGGTTAAACCTTATAGTCCAAAACCACATGTGACACCAAAGTTAGAGCCAGTTCCAGAACCAGTTAAAGTCGTGCCAAAAACCTTTACCCCAAAGACCTTTACGCCAGAGCCACCTGTGAGCTTTAAGGAAAAACCATTAGAGAAAGTCACTCAGCCTAGTTTGACACTCACCAAGGTGACCTTGCCTAAAGAACCTAAACCAGAACCGTTACCAAAAGCACCACAAGTGCCAACGGTTCATTATCACGACTATCGTCTGACAACGACTCCTGAAATTGTTAAGGAAGTTATCAATACCGACCAAGTGAACCTTCATGACAAAACGGTCGCAAAAGATTCAACGGTCATTTACCCTTTAACCGTAGACGCTTTTTCTCCAAATCGAGCCAAAACCACAAGCCTCACCTTTGAAGATTACCTTCCAGCAGGCTACGCTTTTGACAAGGAAAAAACGCAGGCAGAAAATGGAAATTATACCCTTAGCTTTGATGCTGCTAAGAACTTTGTGACCTTGACCGCCAAGGAAGCCTTGCTTCAAGAGGTCAACGAAGACCTCACCAAGTCTTACCAACTGATGGCTCCGAAACTTTACGGTAGCCTTCAAAATGATGGAGCAACCTATTCCAACAGTTATAAGCTCCTCATCAATAAGGGGACCCCAAATGCCTATACAGTGACTTCTAATGTTGTGACAGTGCGTACGCCTGGTGATGGGACAACCACTAGCCGTATTGACCCTCAAAAACGCAATGAAAATGAAGACGGTGTGGTTATTAACGATACGGTAGCGGCTTTAGGAACAACTAATCATTACCGTTTGACCTGGGATTTAGATCAATATAAAGGCGATAGGTCTTCTAAAGAGACAATTGCTCGTGGTTTCTTCTTTGTAGATGACTACCCAGAAGAAGTTCTTGACTTGGTAGACAAGGGAACAAGTATCACCACTCCTGATGGCAAAGCCGTATCAGGGATTACTGTCAAGGCTTATGAGTCGCTGTCAGAAGCGCCTAAAGACCTTCAAGATAAACTCGCTCATGCCAAGATTTCTCTTAAAGGGGCTTTCCAAGTCTTTATGCCTAATGACAATCAAGACTTTTATGACCAGTATGTCAAAACAGGCACCTCTTTGAACCTTCTCACCAAAATGACCGTCAAAGACAGCCTTTATGGTCAGACGAAGACTTATCGAAACAAAGCCTACCAAGTGGATTTTGGGAATGGCTATGAAACCGATGAGGTGACGAATACCCTTGTTAGCCCAACACCTAAAAAACAAAACCTTAATAAGGATAAGGTGGACATCAATGGAAAACCGATGGTAGTCGGTTCACAGAACCACTATACCTTGTCATGGGACTTAGACCAATACCGAGGAATTAAGGCCGATAAGGCTCAGATTGCACAAGGGTTTTACTTTGTGGATGACTATCCCGAAGAAGCTCTATTACCAGATGAAACAGCGATTCAACTTGTGACATCTGATGGTAAAGCTGTCACAGGAGTTACAGTAAAAACTTATTCGAGCCTATCAGAAGTTCCTGAAACCTTAAAAGCAGCCTTTTCGAAACGCAAGATTGTACCTAAAGGAGCTTTCCAAGTCTTTATGGCAGAAAATCCACAAGCCTTCTATGATTCTTATGTAACGAAAGGTCAAAACATCACCATCGTCACTCCTATGACTGTCCGTGAGTCTATGCTTAATTCAGGAAAGTCTTATGACAATGTGGCTTATCAGGTAGACTTTGGACAAGCCTACGAAACCAATACGGTAACGAATCACGTGCCAAAAGTAACACCACATAAAACTAATACTAATAAAGAAGGCGTGTCTATTGATGGCAAGACCGTTCTTCCAAATACCGTTAATTACTACAAAATTATTCTGGATTACAGTCAGTACAAGGATTTGGTGGTGACAGATGATGTCTTTGCCAAAGGTTTTTACATGGTGGATGATTACCCTGAAGAAGCGCTTAGCGTAAATGCAGATGGTGTCCAAGTGATGGATAAGGCTGGAAATCTTGTCAAAGGGATTTCGGTGAAAGCCTATGCCTCATTGTCAGAAGCGCCTAAAGTGGTTCAAGACGCTATGGCCAAACGCCAGTTCACACCCAAAGGAGCCATTCAAGTTTTAAGTGCTGAAGATCCAAAAGCGTTCTACGAGGCTTATGTTAAAACTGGTCAAACCTTAGTGGTGACCCTTCCAATGACCATTAAGAATGAGCTGACAAAGACTGGTGGGAAGTATGAAAACACCGCTTATCAGATTGACTTTGGTTTGGCTTATGTGACTGAGACAGTGGTCAATAATGTGCCAAAACTAGACCCACAAAAAGATGTGGTGATTGATTTATCACAAAATGAGAAAAGCCTTGATGGAAAAGAAGTTGCCTTGAATCAGGTCTTTAACTACCGTTTGGTGGGAGCACTCATTCCTGGTAATCGTGCGACACCACTCATCGAATACCGCTTTGACGATGATTACGATGAAAGCCATGATGACTATAATGGTGTTTACAAGTCTTATACTGTAGTAGATGTCACTCTAAAAGATGGAACGGTTTTACCAAAAGGGACAGAAGTTACCAAGTACACGCTACAACACGTAGACACGTCAAAAGGAACGGTTACCATCAGTTTTGATCAGGAATTCCTTGAAAAACTAGCAGAAGAATCCGAGTTTCAAGCAGATGTTTACTTGCAAATGAAACGAATCGCTTCAGGTGAAGTAGAAAATACGGTATTACATACTGTCATTGGCTACACCATCAGTTCAAATACAGTTAAAACGACTACCCCTGAACCAGAGTCACCAACTCCGAATCAACCAACCCCACCACAACCACCTATCCCAACACAAGAACCACCAGTTCCAGCAAGTGTCTTACCAAATACAGGAGAGAGTCAATCCCTCTTGGCGCTTGTCGGTGGAGGACTTCTTCTTGGCTTTGCTTACGGACTTTCTAAACGCAAAATGGAGGACAACTAAATGGAACCCAAAAACATTTACACAATGGATTCAGACCAAGATGGCTTAACGGATGCTCAAGAGTTAGCTCTAGGCACCAACCCTTTTAGCAGTGATTCGGATAGTGACGGACTGTCAGACCTTGAAGAAGTCCAACAAGGCTTGAATCCAATTCAACAGCGTAAGGAGAGCAGTTATGGCTTGGAATTATGACACGATTTCAAAAACTCTCTCTGATATGGCACGAGAAAACTATGAAGACATGGTTAAAGCCTTTTTAGCCATGGAGTTGAGTATCAAAAACAAGTCACTTCTTGATACGCTCTATCAAGACTTTATGGGCATTGATGACTTGTCTTTAGTTAGTGATGACCTGCGCCTAAGAGCAGACGGTTATCAGGAACAGCTTCAAGAAGAAGTGACGGACCTCTTGGATAAACTCTATCGAACAGGTGAGGGAGCTAGTTTCATTATGGAAGTGATTGTGTCCAACAATATTTCTGAGTCCCTTGCTCAGTATGAGGCTTTGAATGAGGAGGATTACTCGTCTCTCACCTTAGAGACCTTGCAGGACATTATCCAAAAGGAGTTGTCTTTAACGAGTCAAGATTATTTTGGAGATGTGACCTATCTCGCCTTGCAGAAGGATTTGTTAGACCAGAAAAGCCATTTCTTACAACAGTATGTGACAACTTTGATGGATAAGTTGCCACAAGAAAAAGACCAAAGAGACTTGGTCCTAGACTAAAGCAGTGGGCTGAGAATACCTCTCAGCTCCTTTTTTAATTGGAGGAACATATGACTCAAGAACAATTACTTGAGATGTTGCGGGCGAGATTGCCACGTGACCAGATTCTTTTGGAATCCTTTTTACGCTATCAAGCAGTCCATTTTGATGAGGATTGGGATAGCCTTATCCAAAATTTTACAACTCAAAGAGGAGTAGTCACCTCACCTGTTCAAGTGGTTCGCTTTGAAACAGAGGTTTCTGCTTTTGTCAAGGCGAGCCCTTTTAATGAAGCGACAGACCTGAGCAGCTACACACAGACCTTTGGTCAAGCTGGATTAAAGAAGTTACCTCAATTAAACAGTGATGAGAAAGCCTTGGTGATTGAAGTAGCCCTCTTTAACCTAGCCACTCGCTTTCAGCTCTTAGACCAAGAAGGCGCCTATCAATCCATTTCGGTAGCTTCTCTTTTGGATAAAAGCAAAGCTGCTAATTTGGTTAATGTCTACCGAGTGGCCAATAATTTGTCTGACCGTATTAGCCGTGATATTGAACAGTTTCTTCTCACTTATGAACCTGAACTAATAAGCACCCAGGAAACGTTGGAGGAAAGAGAGGGTGCAGCTGAAGAAAAAATAGTTCCAGAACCTCCTCAAGACATCACCTTTCGTGAAGAAGGGGGTATCGTCATTGCAAGTCTTGAAGAAGATTTATCACAACTAGATTTACGAACAGGGCAAACAGAACATTTACCAGCCTATGAACATCTAAACTTGTCCCAAAAATTTGAGATATTAAGTCACTTTGACCAAGTGCGAAATAGCCGTCCAAAACTACCAAACTTGAGACGTGGGGAGTTTGACCATGAAATGGAAATGATACCAATCTATGAGGACAATGAGCTATTAAGCTATTTAGAAGCTGATGGGACAGTCTATGACATGCAACGTCCCCTAACACCTCAAGAAGAAGTGATCTTAACTGAAATGGGTCAAACCATTTTGGCTGAAAATACCGAAAAACTGACTCGTTTAGAGATAAACTTAGATGACTTGGATGAGCAACAACGTGGGATACTGATAGATGCTGCAGGGCGTTTTCATTTGAAGAATGCGGACCTAGCCTTATTAGGGGGCTATCCTAAAGCAACCGTTACTCAATTAGCCCTTGCGACAGAATTGCTTCAGATGGGATTAACGCATGACAAGACAGAATTTTTCTTGACCAGTCTGCTAGACTTAGAAGAAGCAAGACCCATTGCCTATGCCTTCTTGCATGAAGAACTCACTCTTGAAGAAGCTAGAACCTTTGAAAGGGACAAACAGTCCCAACCTGACCTATCCATTAGGGAATGGCGAGAACACATCTCACAAACAAAACCTGAAATCATGACTCAATCACTACCTCAAAATCCTATCGTAGAGGAAGCCCTTAAACGCTATCCGATTGCTTCGATTGTGACTTATAAGGGGCAAGAGTTTCAGGTAATGGCCATTTAGGAGTCAGGCGTTAATAACCTGATTCGGATTGAACTACAAAATGATTTCACCGATGTGATTGAACAAAATCCAGTTCTTTTCTTACGGACACTAGAAGACATCACTCAAGCTCTTCATGTTCCTTCTGTCGAAGAAAAAGAGGAAGTGGAAGAACCAAGCCAAGAATTAGACCTCTTTTCTTTTATGGATATGGAAGAATCTCAAGAGCCGGTTTCTCAAGTGACAACATCTCTATCATCAAATAAGAGAGAGGCTAAACAAGAAAAAGCATTGATAGAAGATGAGTTGGAACCAGAAGTCACTGAGACGCCCCCGGCTACTGATTTTCACTTCCCAGAAAATCTAACAGACTTTTACCCTAAGACAACAAGAGATAAGGTTGAAACCAACGTGGCTGCTGTTCGTTTGGTGAAAAGTCTTGAATCTGAACACCGTCAAGCCACACCTAGAGAACAAGAACTCCTTGCCAAATACGTGGGCTGGGGAGGATTAGCTAACGAGTTCTTTGACGATTACAATCCAAAGTTTTCTAAGGAACGTGAGGAATTAAAAACGCTAGTCACAGAGAAAGAGTATTCAGACATGAAACAGTCCTCTCTGACTGCCTACTACACGGATCCCACTCTTATTCGTCAGATGTGGGAGAAATTGGAACGTGATGGCTTTACTGGTGGTAAAATCCTAGACCCGTCTATGGGAACAGGGAATTTCTTTGCGGCAATGCCTAAACACCTGAGAGAAAATAGTGAGTTGTATGGTGTAGAGCTAGACACGATTACAGGGGCTATTGCCAAACACCTTCATCCAAATAGCCATATTGAAGTAAAGGGCTTTGAGACTGTTGCCTTTAATGACAATAGTTTTGATTTGGTTCTCTCAAATGTGCCTTTTGCCAATATCAGGATTGCGGATAGTCGCTATGACAAACCCTATATGATTCATGATTATTTTGTTAAAAAATCCCTTGATTTGGTGCATGACGGTGGACAAGTGGCCATTATTTCCTCCACAGGAACCATGGATAAACGGACAGAAAACATTCTCCAGGACATTCGTGAGACGACTGATTTTCTCGGTGGTGTGCGTTTACCAGATAGCGCCTTTAAGGCCATTGCAGGTACCAATGTCACAACAGATATGTTGTTCTTCCAAAAACATATGGATAAGGGATATGTGGCAGATGATTTAGCTTTTTCAGGTTCTATTCGCTATGACAAGGATGACCGTATTTGGCTGAATCCTTACTTTGACGGAGACTACAACAGTCAGGTTCTTGGGAGCTATGAGGTTAGAAACTTTAACGGAGGGACACTTTCTGTAAAAGGCACTTCTGATAACCTAATAGAAGCTGTTCAGACGGCTCTTAAACAAGTTAAAGCGCCTAGAAGTGTTGACCCTTCTGATATCCTTATCACTCCTGATGTGATGAGAAGACAAGTCATTGATACCTCGATTCCTTCTGACATCAGAGAAAGCTTAGACCAGTATAGCTTTGGCTATAAAGATTCTACGGTTTACTACCGTGATCATAAGGGCATTCGTGTAGGGACAAAGACAGAGGAGATTAGCTATTATGTGGACGAGGAGGGGACCTTTAAGGGTTGGGATACCAAGCATTCGCAAAAACAGATTGACCGTTTTAATGCTTTAGAAGTGATTGATAGCACCGCTCTTGATGTGTATGTGACAGAAGAAGCCGCTAAACGTGGACAATTTAAAGGCTACTTCAAAAAGACTGTTTTCTATGAAGCTCCCTTGTCTGAGAAAGAAGTAGCACGGATTAAAGGGATGATTGATATTCGGAACGCCTACCAAGAGGTGATTGCTATACAGCGCTACTATAACTATGACAAAGACGAGTTCAATCACTTGTTAGGACATCTCAATCGCACCTATGATACTTTTGTGAAACGCTTTGGCTATGTCAATAGTACTGTGAATCGTAACCTCTTTGATAGTGATGATAAGTATTCGCTCCTTGCGAGTTTAGAAGATGAAAGTCTTGATCCAAGTGGGAAGACAGTTATCTATACCAAGTCACTTGCCTTTGAAAAAGCCTTGGTTCGTCCTGAAAAGGAAGTGATGGCAGTTTCTTCTTCCCTTGACGCTCTCAATTCTAGTCTAGCAGATGGTCGTGGGGTCGATTTGGATTACATGATGTCTATTTATCAGACGGATTCTAAAGCGTCTTTGATTGAAGAATTAGGAGACGCTATTATTCCAGACCCAGAACGCTATCTAAACGATAGGGAAGTGGTCTATGTATCTCGCCAGGATTTCTTATCAGGGGATGTGATGACTAAGTTAGAGGTCGTGGACTTACTCATTAAAGAAGACAATTCTGATTTTCCGTGGCAACACTATCAAAACCTCTTAGAAGAAGTGAGACCGCCTCGTGTTACTTTGGCTGATATTGATTATCGGATTGGTTCACGCTGGATTCCTCTAGCTGTTTATGGGAAATTTGCCCAAGAAACCTTTATGGGACAAACTTTTGACTTGACTGATCAAGAAGTATCAACTGTTCTTGAAGTCAGTCCAATTGATGGGACGATGTCCTATCAATCCAAGTTTGCCTTTAGGTATTCTACCGCAACGGATAGAAGTTTGGGGGTGCCTGGGTCTCGGTATGATAGTGGTCGTAAAATCTTTGAAAACCTGCTTAATTCCAATCAACCAATCATTACCAAACAAGTGGAAGATGGGGATAAGAAAAAGCATGTGACGGACGTGGAGAAGACAACGGTTCTTCGTGCTAAGGAAACACAACTTCAAGAACTCTTCCAAGATTTTGTGGCTAGTTACCCAGAGGTGCAACAGATGATTGAAGAGACCTATAATAGCCTTTATAATCGTACAGTCTCAAAAGTTTATGATGGCAGCCATTTAACCATTGATGGGCTTGCCCAGAATATTTCCTTACGCCCTCACCAGAAGAATGCCATTCAACGTATCGTGGAAGAAAAACGAGCGCTTCTAGCTCATGAAGTGGGTTCAGGTAAGACCTTAACCATGCTTGGGGCAGGCTTCAAACTGAAAGAACTGGGAATGGTTCATAAACCTCTTTATGTGGTGCCATCAAGTCTGACCGCTCAGTTTGGCCAAGAAATCATGAAGTTCTTCCCAACAAAGAATGTCTATGTGACGACCAAGAAAGATTTTGCGAAAGCCAAACGCAAGCAGTTTGTCTCACGGATTATCACAGGGGACTACGATGCCATTGTCATTGGGGATTCCCAGTTTGAGAAAATTCCCATGAGTCATGAAAAGCAAGTGACCTATATTCAAGATAAGTTACAACAACTTCGTGACATCAAGCAAGGTAGTGATAGTGATTATACTGTTAAAGAAGCAGAGCGTTCTATTAAGGGCTTAGAGCACCAATTGGAAGAACTTCAAAAGTTGGAACGTGATACCTTTATTGAATTTGAAAACCTTGGGATTGACTTCCTCTTTGTGGACGAAGCTCACCATTTTAAGAATATCAGACCCATTACAGGCCTTGGGAATGTCGCAGGGATTACCAACACGACTTCTAAAAAGAACGTGGATATGGAAATGAAGGTCAGACAGGTTCAAGGAGAACACGACTATCGTAATGTGGTCTTTGCGACAGGAACACCAGTCTCTAACTCTATTAGTGAACTCTATACCATGATGAGCTATATCCAACCCGATGTCCTAGAACGATACCAGGTCTCTAATTTTGATTCATGGGTAGGGGCTTTTGGGAATATCGAAAATTCTATGGAACTAGCACCGACAGGGGATAAATACCAACCCAAGAAACGCTTTAAGAAGTTTGTGAACCTGCCTGAACTCATGCGGATTTATAAGGAAACAGCTGATATTCAGACCTCAGATATGCTTGATTTACCTGTTCCTGAAGCTAAAGTCATTGCGGTAGAGAGTGAACTCACAGAAGCTCAGAAATACTACCTTGAAGAGTTGGTTGACCGTTCAGACGCCATTAAGTCAGGTAGCGTTGACCCTAGTGTCGATAACATGTTAAAAATCACTGGGGAAGCTAGAAAATTAGCCATTGACATGCGTCTTATTGACCCAGCCTATACCTTATCTGACAATCAGAAGATTCTTCAAGTGGTGGATAACGTGGAACGGATTTACCGTGAGGGTGAGCTTGATAAGGCTACCCAGATGATTTTCTCTGATATTGGCACCCCTAAAAGCAAGGAAGAAGGGTTTGATGTTTACAATGAATTGAAAGACCTCTTAGTGGATAGAGGGATTCCCAAAGAAGCAATTGCCTTTGTTCATGCCGCTAATACGGATGAGAAGAAAAACTCTCTCTCACGCAAGGTCAATAGTGGGGAAGTCAGGATTCTCATGGCTTCAACAGAAAAAGGTGGAACAGGTCTAAACGTCCAGTCACGTATGAAAGCAGTCCACCATTTAGACGTTCCCTGGAGACCAAGTGATATTGTCCAACGCAATGGTAGGTTAATTCGTCAAGGCAATATGCACCAAGAGGTAGATATTTACCATTACATTACGAAAGGGAGCTTCGATAACTACCTCTGGCAAACACAGGAGAATAAACTCAAATACATCACGCAAATCATGACCTCTAAAGACCCAGTACGGTCAGCAGAAGACATTGATGAACAAACCATGACTGCTTCAGACTTTAAGGCTTTAGCGACAGGTAATCCTTATCTCAAACTAAAAATGGAACTAGAGAATGAGTTGACGGTATTGGACAATCAAAAGCGTGCCTTTAATCGCTCCAAAGATGAGTATCGCCATACCATTTCTTACTGTGAGCAGAACCTCCCTGCCCTTGAGAAACGCCTTAGCCAATATGACCGTGATATTGCCGAATCTTTGGCAACTAAGTCACAAGATTTTATCATGCGGTTTGACAATCAGACAATGGATAACCGTGCAGAAGCTGGAGACTATCTACGTAAACTCATTACCTATAACCGTTCGGAAACCAAAGAAGTCAGAACGCTGGCTCATTTTAGAGGATTTGAGCTTAAAATGGCAACCAGAAGTCCTAGTGAGCCCTTGCCAGATATGGTGTCTTTAACCATTTCAGGCAGCAACCAGTATTCTGTTTCTTTAGACTTGAAATCAGATGTGGGAACGATTCAACGTATTACCAATGCCATTGACCATATTCTAGATGACCAAGAAAAGACAGAAGAGATGGCTAACAATTTAAAAGATAAGCTGTCAGTCGCAAGGGTTGAAGTGGAAAAGGTCTTTCCTAAAGAAGAGGATTATCAGCTGGTTAAAGCCAAATATGACATCCTTGCCCCTTTGGTTGAACAAGAAGCAGAGGTTGAGGAAATTGATGCAGCCCTAGCTAAGTTCAATGAAACGATCCAACCACAACAGGACCAACAACTTTCGCTTGATTTTTAAGAAAAAGAGTGGGATTACTACAAAAAAACAAGCAATTTTCAGCTTGTTTTTTACTATATTATTGTTTAGTTTGTGTTTTAGCTAAGTAGACTCCTACCAAAGTAATCATAATAGCAATGATAGATTGTATGTTTAAACTTTCCTGAAATACAATCCAAGCATAGATAGCAGCGACTACTGGTTGGGATAATGTAATCAATGACGAAAGGCTAGCATTTACTTTTCCAAGGCAAAAAGCTAATAGTCCCTGACCGAGAATTTGAGAAATAAGCGCAAGAGACAATAATGGCCAAAGTTCAGAAAAATTATGAGGAATATAGAATCCCTCAGTAAAAAAGATTACAACTCCAAGAATTAGTAGACTTCCAAAGGCACTAATAAACATAATCACATTGCTTTTAATATAATCTCTGAGTTTATAAACTGTTAGCATAAACATAGCGTAGAAGACTGAAGTACTGAGACTCAGCATATCTCCTAATAATCTATCTGATGTTAGTGTCAACCTATTTCCCATTAAAATAATTACACCTAGAAAGGTGATAAAGGCTCCCAGAAAAAAACGCTTAGTCATTTTTTCTTTGAAGAAAAAATAACTAAAAGGGATTACTGTAAAGGGGGTTAAGTTAGCAAGTAGATTTGCGTTTGCTACACTTGTATAAGAGAAGGAAATATTCCATAGTGCTAAATCTCCTGCTAGAAACGCTCCCGCTAAAAGAATAGTTGCTATCTGTTTTTTATCTAATTGGATATCTTCCTTTTTTATAAAAGGGAGTAGCATAGGGATAGAAAAAAGTACACGGTAAAATCCAGTATTTATAGGAGGTAGAGAACTTAATTTTACGAATATACCCCCTGTTGCTAAAAAACAAATAGCTACAAAAATTAAAAATATATAGATAGTTGCGTTTGAACGATTAGATTTCATTGTATAGGTAACCTTTCATTTTGTTAAATATGGATAATCATTTCACTGATAATGTGATTATTTTCTAGGAACTGCAGTTTGAGTGGTAAAATAAAATCATTATTTTCTATAGTTATCTGATTTGTATTTAATTTAGATGGTTTAAAAATATTGCTTTTAGATAAATATTGAACATCACTTACACTACTTTCATTGAGTTTATCAAAGTAGATAATAATTTTGTTATTCATTACTTGATAACCAGTATATTTAATATTACTTTGATTTCTTTCGATTTGAAAATAGGATGAAACGACAATTCTGGAATTATCGTCAATATCTTTAGTAATGATTGAATTAGGTGAAATTTTTACATTATTTCCAATTCGAATATTGCCTAATATCTTGCTGAAGGCGCCAATTTCTACATTATTACCAATCTTAGGATGTCTATCGTGTTTTTTATGGTCAGTAATACTATTGGAACCTAAAATAACGCTTTGTAAAATATAACAATCTTGCCCTATTACAGTAGTTTCACCAATAACTGTACCTAAACCATGGTCAATGACGAAGTTATCACCAATTTGAGCTGCGGGATGAATTTCAATACCAGTTTTTAGTTTTGCGAACTCAGAGATACTCATGGCTAAATCCTTATGATCCTTGTAGTATAAACAATTTGCTATTCTATATAGTAATACAGCTTGGTAAGGGAGATTACATTTAATTATGATTATAAATTCACCTCCATTACTAGGATCCTTTGCAAGGAAAGTATTTAAGTCTGATAGAGTTTTTTGGAATATATTTTGAAACTCAACAGGAGTGAAATCATAATTAAAGTATTTTAAATATGAATTAATTTTTTCTTTTAAAAATTTCTCTTTTTCCATATTGCTCCTATCTATGTGCTTTATTGATTAAAAAGTTCTAGGTAGCTTCTACCACTATCAGGTGCTATAGTAACTATTGTCTTTGAAGAATCCCATTTTTTTGATTCATTAAAAGCAGCTAGAACATTAGCACCTGATGAAATACCGACAAAAATTCCTTGATTGAAACTAAGGTAATTTCTGATTTTTTGTACTTCTTCAAAGTCAACGCTGACCATTTCATTTATCATTGATTTATCGAAAAAGTTTCCTACTTTACCTACTGCGGTTGCTTGAATCTTATGTGGAATATAAATATTATTTAGAATATTACATCCTTTTGGCTCTACACCAATTATTTTGATTTCGGGATTGTATTCCTTTAATCGTTTTGATATCCCTGTTATTGTTCCTCCGCTACCGATTACTGACACAAAACAATCAATAGGAGTATTTAATTGTTCAATAATTTCATTAGCAGTATATAGATAGTGAGCTTTAGGATTTGAAGGGTTTTCAAATTGATTTAAACAAATCCAATCAGGATTATCTTTGAGTAATTCTCTGGCTTTCTTAATGTGACAATCATTTCCTATTCTATGGTCAGCAAGAGTAACTTTGGCACCATATTTTTTTGATACTTCAATTTTTTCAGCACTAAAATTATCTGGAATTGTTAAAACTAATTGATAACCTTTTAGTGAACAGGCCACAGCTAGGCCAATCCCAGTGTTACCACCTGTTGGCTCAATTAGTGTAGCACCAGGATTTAAGATACCAGCAATTTCTGCATCCTCAATCATCTGTAAAGCAACACGTGATTTTATGCTGCCACCGGGATTGAATTCTTCCATTTTTAAATAAACTTGAGCATAATTATCGCCAAATGGATTTTTTAATTTTACTAAGGGTGTATTTCCCATATCGTTAAGAATAGACATTATTACTTTACCTCCTTTTTTAAAATTTTAAATAATAAGTGGTATAATAAAAAGTACCAGCATAGAAAAATTTTTAGGTGCCACTGTGGAGGGATTATGATTAATCTGAATAAAAATAAAGGGGATGGACATCAACCATTATATGAACAAATTTATAATCAGATAAAGTTAGATATTATAAATGGCTATTTATCACCGAATGAAAGAATTTTAGGAACAAGAACATTAGCTAGAATGCTTGATGTCAGTAGGAATACCGTTGATAGAGCCTATCTTCAATTAACGTTAGAAGGTTATATTGAAAGTAGAAAAAATGCAGGATTTTATGTCTTAGAACTTCCCAAAGTGTTCTATACTGAAAGAAAGCAGATTTTATTCGATAAAAGAAAGATAGACGAGGAGTTATTGAATCGAGAGAACATCATCTATGATTTAACTAATAGTAGTCATACGAGTAACTTATTTCCAAAAAAAGAGTGGAAGAGACACTATATTGCTGCACTTGATCAACTTGAATTAGCAGAAAAGTTATCTAGTTTACAACTTTTTCAGGGGGACATAGCCTTAAGAAAGGAAATCTCTCGTTACTTAGAACGAATAAGAGGAGTTGTGTGTCATCCTAGACAGATTATCATCACAAGTGGTTTACAACAATCATTAGATTATTTATGTCAGTTTTTAGGAAAAAGTAAAAATGTACTAATGGAGGAGCCGAGTTATCCAAAAGCACGAGAAATATTTGTAAAGAATTCTTGGAATATTAGTACAGAAAAGGTGGATAATAAAGGACTAGATATTTGTAATTTTTCTAATGAAATTAATATTGATATGATTTATACGACCCCATCACATCAATTTCCTTTAGGAATGATTATGCCAATTTCTAGACGCCAAAAATTGTTAGAATTTGCTGAGCAAAATGATTCGTTTATCATTGAGGATGATTATGATAGTGAATTACGCTATTATGAAAAACCTGTACCTGCATTGAAATCAATAGACTATCCTGATCGTGTTATTTATCTTGGGACTTTCTCAAAAATTTTATCACCCTCTTTCAGAATGAGTTATATTGTACTACCTGAACAATTTACTGAAGATTTTTTAGAAAGATTTAAAATGCATAATAGTACGGTGAATCTAATTAATCAGATTGCACTGGCTAATGTATTGAGTAGCGGGGACTACGATAGATTGGTTAGAAAAATGAATCATATTTTTAAAAAACGATATGAGGCATTTCAAAATGGATTTGATAGTTTTAAAGTTCCTATTAAGGTTTCTCATAACGTGAGTGGTCAATATTTCTTGGTTAATTTTCCAACAAAAATCAATCAATATGAAATGATAAAGCGTGCTCTTGATGTAGGGGTTAAAGTTTATGATACGATGCAGTTTTGGCAAGAAGAAGCTGAGTGTCCTCATGAGCATTTGTTTTTAGGGTTTAGTAAAATTGAATTGGAAAATATTCCTGATTGCATTGAGAGATTAAAGAAAGCTTGGGATATAATTGAAATTGAAAAAAGCTGACAAAAAATAATGAACGCGGTAAAATGAAGTCAAGAAATCATCAAAGGAGAATTGATTATGACCCAGACAGTAGAAGATATACGTTACCAATTAGAAGAATGGTTAGCACAAGGTTTTACAAGCCCTGAAGATAGGGCTAACTATCAAGCCTTAAAGGAACAGTATGAGGATGAAACCCTTGATTATAGCTTTTCAAAGCGAGAAATTATTGGTCAATTAGAAGTTATTATCACGACTCGTGAGAATGATTTTCCAGACTTAGATGAGGTCACCAAAGAAGAGTATCTTGACCTGGTTGAACAACTTGATAATCTAGATAAGGGACAGGCAGATTATTATCGTAAGCAATTAGCGTAGAAAGAGGTACAGATATGATTGAACAAATTATTCAAAGTCTTTTCATTATCGCAGCAACAGGGCTGATTTTGCTTGTCCTTTACCAGATTGCGAAGATGCTTGGAAGCTTATTTGTCATTGGATTAATTGGATTTTTAGCTTTCACAGAAGTCTATGGAATTTACCTCTTTTTTACAGAACGATATCTCTATGTGGAAGATTTAGCCACCAATGGAATTTTCAGCTTTACCACTTTCTATATTATTTTTAATCTTTTACTTGTCTTTGGGCTTGTTAGAAAAGTTGTTAGAAGTCGGATGGCATAAAACATATTGAGTTAAGGAAAAACTTATAAAGCAGTAAAAGGCATACATTCAGTGTTTTGATAACACGTGAGTATATGCCTTTTTAGAGTACTCATTTTTCGAAAATTAGCACTGAAATTAATATTTTGATTTAACTACAATTTAGTTTTAGGTATGAATAGAAGCGATAGGATTACAAGAAGTCAATATTTCCTTTTGTTTAGATTGTGATACATGAGTATAAATTTGAGTTATGGAGATGGAACTATGTCCAAGTATTTGCTGAATATATCGAATATCCACATCGTTATCTAACAGCATTGTTGCAAAACTATGCCTAAACATATGAGGAGTGATGGAATTAGCAAGATTCATTTGTTCTCGTACTGTTTTTAAGACGAGACGAACGCTTTGTTCTGTCAGAGGCTTTTGAGAGATTTTTCCTGGAAAAAGATATTTATCTGATTGCTTGCAATAGTTTGCTAGATATGTTTTTAGTAGTAAAACAGTTGTTTCATCGCCTAAAAAAATAATACGTTCTTTTTTCCCTTTTCCTAGAATGTGGAGTGTTTGATTTTGAAGATTGATGTTTTTTATTTGAATGTGACAAAGCTCGGAAATTCGAATGCCAGTGGAAAGCAACAAAGAAACTATTAAGAGATTCCTTTCAGCCTTTTGTCGTTGAAAGTTGGTTTTAGAGGTGATGACTCTTTGCTTAAGATAGACATAAATTTTTTTTAAGATATTATGAGGAATTATTTTAGGTAGTGTTTTTTCTGTTCGATATTGAAAACGTAACTGATTAAATGGATTTTCAGTGATGAGATTCTGTGTCATTAGGTAGCTATAAAAGACTTTTAGACTTGCAATTTTTCGCCGTAAAGTATTGGTTTTAATAGTTGAATCTGTCAAATATTCAATATAACTTACTACACAATCGTGGTCTGAATGGCAAAACTGCATAAGATCATTTTTGTAAGCACGAAGTGTATGCGAGCTTAAACGTTTATGAGTTTTGCAATAATCTAAGTATGTAGAAATAATAATGTAATCCATGAATGTCTCCTTTATCAATAATTACGCTATTATAAACTGATTTAGTCAATTTGTATAGTGATAATAAATTGTTATCGGTAGGAGAAATCTGGTGTGAATAATAAAAAAATAAGAGTTTTTTTGAGTAGACCCAATCCATTTACTAAAGAACAACAGTACTTTATCGAAAAATTAAAAAGTACCTTAGATAAGTACAATATTGAAAGTATAACATTGCAAGCAAAAGATTATTCACCATATGAATCTTTAACTGTTTTGAATGAAATGATAAAAAGATGTTACGGTATGGTCATCTTAGCTTTTGGACATACATATATTCAATCTGGTATTTTAAAAAAAGGAGCAGTTAAGAATAAAAATTTTTTTGAAGCTGAAGAACAATCATTAGATGGAAAATGGATTACTAGTTCTTTTTGTCAAATTGAAGGTGCTATGGCAATTTCAAATAATATTCCCATTTTAATTATTAAGCAAAAAAATTTACGTATTGATGGTATTTTAAAGGATGATCAAAAAATTGTATCTGTATCAGATTTTACTTTAGAAAACACTTCACAAATTGATTTCTTTTTTGAAAAAATTTTAGAAAAAGAAATATACTGTTGGAAAAAATCACTAGAGAAAATATTTAATAAAATTGAAGGAAAAATAGTATAAAGCGTTTTCTAAAGTGGTATAATAAAGTCAAAACTTTTATAGGAGAAAATAGATGAAAAGAATTTTTATAAGCTTTGCAATTGAAGATGAAAATCTTCGAGATTTACTAAGGGGACAATCGCAAAATACGAACTCCCCATTTGAATTTGTAGATATGTCTGTTAAGCAACCGTGGGATTCTCAATGGAAAACTAAATGTAGAACAAGAATTAGAGGGTGTGACGGTATGATTTCTATCATTACTAGGAATACCAAGAATGCCGATGGGCAAATTTGGGAAATGAACTGTGCCAAAGATGAGGGTATCCCACTTCTTGCAATTTATGGTAATAATAGTCATATCGGTGCTACTATTCCAAATGAATGTGGCTATCTTCCTGTAGTAGATTGGAATTGGGAAAAGATTAGCGCTTGGATAAAACAATTGTGAGGAATAATTTATGTTAAAAAATAAGGCATTAATTGTTGGTATCGACGCATATTCTCAGGCACCATTAGTGGGGTGTGTAAATGATGCAGAGGAGATAGCGAAATTATTGGGAGAAAACGAGGATGGTTCCCCTAATTTCAGTGTTAAGCTAAAACGTAATGTACAAACAAAAGCAGAGTTATTGGAGGACCTTCATTCTTTATTTAAAAAAGGAGAATCCGATATTGCACTTTTTTATTTCTCAGGACACGGGACAGGTGAGATGGCTGGTCAAATCGTAACACCAGATTTTAATGGCTATGATATGGGAATTTCTATGAATGATATACTTCAACTGGCAAACACTTCTAAAAGTCGAAATAAAATTATCATCTTAGATTGTTGTTATTCTGGAAAGTTAGGAGATTTTAGTGCTATAGACTCATCGGATGCCAATATTGGAAAAGGTGTTACTATTCTAACAGCAAGCAATCGTGATGAAGTTGCTATTGAAGATGGAATAACTGGTCATGGTGTGTTTACTGAATTACTAATTCAGGGGCTAAAAGGTGGAGCAGCAGATGTTAGCGGGAATGTCACTCCTGCTAGTTTGTATTCTTTTGTCGATCAGGCACTTGGAGTATGGGAACAAAGGCCTCTATTTAAAACAAATATAACAGGATTTTTACCTATCAGAACTGTTGAAGCTAAAGTATCCAAAAAGGTATTACGAAAACTTCATCATTACTTTGTGGAACCAACTTCTGAATTTCAATTAGACCCATCATTTGAATTTACCAATACACCTGATATTACTCATGAATATAAAGAGCCGTTTGCTCAGCAAACAAATGTAGACAAATTTAAAGAATTGCAACTATATGAAAGTGTTGGTTTGATCGAACCTGTTGGGGAGGAACACATGTATTTTGCTGCTATGAACAGCAAGTCTTGTCGTTTGACACCACTAGGTTTACATTATTGGAAATTATCAAGAGATAAGAGATTTTAAAAGGGAAGTGAGTAAATTGACTCACTTCCCTTTTATTATTTTTAGAGTTTCGTAATAATCTTCCTTTAGCTCTTTACGACCTGAGGTAACAGTCTCTTCTTGCCTTTTTGTAATAGGCTTAAATTTAATAATTGATTCGTCAGTACCAAATGCAATTAAAGTCAAATCTTTAACATTTTCATTAAACCAAGTATCATCGAGCTCAGTTTCCTCTCGTTTGAGAAATTGTAATTCTGTTAAGCAAGTTTTAGCAAAATGAACAGCAGAGTAATAGTATTCTTTTACTGATTCGATGTCCTTAGATATACGATATTGTTTTAATAAAAGAGCACAGTAATTTCTAGCACAATAGAGATTCCCACTCTCAAAATTTGAACCATTTTTGTAATATCTTCTAGCTTGTTCTAAGAACTTACATTCTCTATTAAGTGCAAAAATTTGCTTATTTATAGCTGCAACAATACCTAGCAAGTTTTCATTTGTAGAGGTGGTTAAGTCTATTTTTTTATCAATGTATGATAAGGTCGAAAGTAGATTTTCTATGGTTATATCTTTTTTATAGCGACATAAAATGTATTGAGACAACATGTCTTCATCAAAAGATAAGTTTAAAATCTGAAGATACTTTTTCTCGGCTTCTTCAAACTGCATATTTTCCTTCAAATTTTCAGCTTCTTGAATCATAGTCCTTATCGAGTCGCCTTCTGTATCTTCGTTTTTTGACAATTGAATTAATGGTTCAATTCTATATAAATTATAATCAAATACAGGACTATCAATGTATTCTGGATTAGAATTTAAACAAGCGATTAAAGTTTTTTCCAATTGCTCCTGAACGGATTTTCTATAGTTTTCATCCGATAATATTTTCTTTCTATGATATCTTATCTGTGGAGTCATTGAGATATCAAAAAATGGATATTTGCGAATGGTAATTTCCTCACAAAGAATAATTGTAGACTTAGGTTTCATTGCATGACGAAGTCCTAACTCATAGATCGCATTTTGATTCAGAGTACTTATATCAGCAATTACTATATCAGCTAAAAAAATAGTTGTAATGAAATTTTTGTTAATAGCTACTGAAGTAGGGACTTCATCACCTCGATATGCATTTGTGGAGTAAATGGAGTTCAAATTATTCCGTGATAAAACTGGCTTTATAAACTTAAAATATATATCATCTAAGTTTAGCTTCACCAACGTCCCAGGAATTTTCTTTACTCCGTAACCCATAACTACAAAGCATATTTTATCATCCATTTTTCATACTCCTACTGATAACAATTTATTATCACTAGTATACCATAATTTGTAGTTAATCATATTTTCTTGTGATAAAATCTCCAAGCTAATCTTGATATGATGTGGTTATCACTAATAAAGGAGTAAGCCATGTTAAATAAAGTAAAGGCTAGATTTCTGATTGGAGTAGGAGGTTTAATCGCAGTCAGTTTTATGGTCATGATTGGCTACACGATTGGCTCACAATCCGTTTCAAAACAAACAGAGAACCAAATACGAGCAGAAGCTAATAAACTTGTGACAAAGGAAAAGCAGGAGGAAATAGCAACAGTCCTATCAGATGAGCTTGTCAAAGAATTTCTCACTCAATATTTCACCAAGGTTCAGCTGGGTGAAAATAACGCTCGTATCAAACCTTACATGACGGACTCGGCATTTTCAGAAGAGGAAGCAAATCAGAATAAAGCGATCAATCAAGTTTATAAAGATTATATGCTGGACTACCGATTTGAATCAGCCAGTATCTATGTCAATACAGAAAGCAATGTTGCACTTGCGGAAGTTACCTATCAAGTGACCTATGTTTCTGATTTGAGTGAGCAACAACAGCGAACCACTCAGACAGAAACCAAGACGGTTATGTTGTCCTACTCCAAAGTTTCCGACAAGCTCCTAGTTAATCAGTTGACCATTTGGAATGGGAAACTGGAGGACATGAAAGAATTCACAGATGGTGCTAATTCCAGCATACCAACGATCCAAGGAACTACAACAAGTGAGAACAACTAGCAGGAGACAGTCTTCTGCTTTTTTTGATAGGGAGACAAGATGACACGAATTAAAGCAGTAAAACAAAAGGCCATTTTATATGTGGCTGAAAGTCTAGGTTATTCCTTTAGACGTTTATCAGGACACATTTATGAACACCCAGATCATGATTCCTTTCGGATTTTTGCGGATACTAATACTTTCAAATGGTTTTCAAGAGATATACAAGGGGATGTGATTGACTTTGTTCAATTAGTAGCAGGTGTTACTTTTAAAGAGGCTGTATCCTATCTTGAAACTGGGGATTTTGAACAAGCTAAGGTGATAGAAGAAACTTATCAACCGTTTCAATATTATTTGCATGAAGAACCCTTTCAGCAAGCACGTACTTACTTGAATGAAGTTCGTGGCCTAAGTAATCAGACTATCAATACCTTTGGTAGACAAGGATTGCTTGCTCAAGCTACTTATCAAGTGGAGTCGGTTTTAGTGTTTAAAAGCTATGACCATAATGGGATCTTACAGGCCGCAAGCCTTCAAGGTCTCATCAAAAATGAAGAAAGACACAAACGTGGTTATTTGAAGAAAATCATGAAAGGCTCTCATGGCCATGTTGGTATTAGTTTTGATATTGGTAAACCCAAGCGACTCATTTTTTGTGAATCAGTTATCGATATGATGAGTTATTATCAGCTTCACCAAAAGCAATTATCCGATGTTCGCCTGGTGTCAATGGAAGGCTTAAAACTTTCTGTGATTGTTTATCAGACCTTGCGTCTAGCGGCAGAAGAACAAGGGAAATTGGCATTTCTAGATACAGTAAAACCAAGCAGACTTAACCATTATCTTCAGGCAATACAAGAGACGACAACCTTTTTTCAAACTCATTCAAACGGGTTAACTTTGGCTATTGATAATGATGAAGCAGGAAGAGAATTTTTTCAGAAACTGTCAGATAAAGGACTTCCAATCACCAAAGATTTACCACCATTGCAGGGACTTGAAACAAAGTCAGATTGGAATGATATTGTGAAACAACAGAAAGAAATATCCTTAAGCAATCTTATTCAGTCAGCCCATATACAAGCCATTAAGAATCATCCTCCACCTAAATGGGAGCATGCATTGGAATTGTGATAACAAAATCAAGTCCGCTATCATAATCTAGAATGTGACAAGGAGGACACCCTATGAGTGTGATTGAGCGTCTAGCTGAAAAAGTAGCTAGGCAAGAAGAAAAGGTCTCACGTGAGACGGAGAAATTGGAAAACTATCGTGACCAACTACAAACTGCAATGTATAGCACCTTTATCAAACGGCAACAATATAGTCAGTTGTCATTTCATGAAGCACTAGAGCAAGCCTTTGGTAAAGAAACCACACTATACCCAGATTACAGAAATGAGGATACAGAATGAGTAAAACATGGAATTTTGATCAGCCACTAGATGATGTGAAACCAACATCCTCCCATGAAGAACGAGCTAAAATCGCAGCACTTTTCCATAAACCGGATGAAAAACCAATTGAAGAAGTAGATTATGTGGCTGCTTTTGAACAGCAACAAAAGGAGTCAAAATCTAAAGAGGTACAGACTCCCGAATCAAAAGTTAAACAAAGTCAGCCGAAGAAAGTAAATATCACAAGTGACTACAAACAGCACTTGGCAGACACCATTGCACAAAACAACAAGGATATTTCCGCCTGTCAGAAGCAAATTGAAGAACTTCATCAATTGATTGATGAAAAGAAAATCCAAAATAAAAAGTTACAGGCTATTTCAGTAGCCATTGATGATTTATAAGTCAGTTAGTCCTATGCGGGCTACCTTTTTACAATGTAAGGAGAAGATAATGAGATTTTTTCAAAAGAAAATACAGAATCAAGACCGATTTAAACAACTGATTCATCGATTATCAGAGATGTCAGATAGTGAATTAACTAAAGTAGAGCAACTCCTAGATGTGGTTTTTGATACAAAGTTCAATCCTGATAGGAGCGTTGAAATATCTCAAAGCGTTATAACCGATGAGGAACAAAGTCTTGATAAGTCGATTCAGGAAGCGAAAAATAAACTGAATACTGAGCAGTTGGAGAAGCGAATAGAGCAGTTTAAGCAATCGAAAAAACCAAAAAAACGGATAACGCACCATATTTGGTGCGTTATCCGTTTTTTATGGTATAATGAAAGCAAATATGAGGAGGTCTTTATCTATGATTGGAGACAATATCAAATCACTACGTCGAACACACGATTTAACACAGCCAGAATTTGCGAAAATGGTCGGTATTTCACGCAATAGCCTGAGTCGCTATGAAAATGGAACTAGTAAAGTTTCAACAGAACTCATCGACCGCATTTGTCAGAAATTTAACGTTTCTTATGTCGATATTGTAGGGGAGGATAAGATGCTAACACCTGTTGAAGATTATCAACTGACTTTAAAAGTAGAAGTGATAAAAGAACGTGGAGCAGCCATTTTATCAAAGCTTTATAGATATCAGGATAGTCAGGATATTGCTTTTGATGATGAAACAAATCCTTGGATTCTCATGAGTGATGATTTGGCTGAATTGATTAATACGAAGATTTACCTTGTCAATACTTTCGATGAAATCGAGCGTTACAATGGCTATTTAGACGGTATTGAGCGGATGTTAGACATGGTGCATCATCGGGTGGTAGCCTAATGAGATTGGAAGAATTTATTGAGACTGA
This sequence comes from Streptococcus sp. VTCC 12905, assembly GCF_049893385.1. Lineage (NCBI taxonomy): Bacteria > Bacillati > Bacillota > Bacilli > Lactobacillales > Streptococcaceae > Streptococcus > Streptococcus sp. VTCC 12905. Next base: position 37,635 of record NZ_JBMVJC010000017.1, read on the forward strand.
CTTTCAGAAGGCCTTACAGCGAACCATTCGGGCCGTAACCCGAGGAAAGACGATTCCAGATAAACCGAAAGCTATCTTGCTTGGTGGACAAAGCGGAGTAGGTAAGACGACTATTCATCGAATTAAACAAAAAGAATTTCAAGGCAATATCATTATCATCGATGGTGACAGCTACCGTTCTCAACACCCCAATTACCTAACCTTGCAAGAAAAATATGGCAAGGACAGCGTGGACTATACCAAGGGATTTGCAGGAAAAATGGTAGAGCATCTGGTTGATGAACTTAGCACGCAAGGCTATCATTTGCTGATTGAAGGGACTTTGCGTACCACTCAAGTTCCTCGTCAGACTGCTCAATTATTAGGTTCGAAAGGATATCAAGTTTCCTTAGCTGTGATTGGTACCAAACCAGAATTGTCCTATCTCAGCACTCTGATTCGTTATGAAGAGCTTTATGCCATCGATCCCAATCAGGCCAGAGCAACACCAAAAGAACACCATGATGGGATTGTTGAGAACTTGGTTGATAACTTGAGGGAGTTAGAAAGTGAGAAACTCTTTGAACAAATTCAAATTTACCAAAGAGATAGGGCTTGTATCTATGATTCTGAAACTGATAATGCTTCCGCCGCAGTAGTGTTACGAGAATGCCTTTTTGGAAAATGGAGTAAAGTCGAGGAAGAGATGATGAGGTTAGGTCGGGATCGGTTAGTTAAACTGAATAATAAGAATTTGCTGGAGAGTAACTATGGAATTTAAAAAGTTAGTAATTGAAAACTTTCGTAATTTTAGTTCTGTTGAAATTGACTTATCAAATAAAAATGTGATATTCGGGATGAACGATTCGGGAAAAACAAATCTTTTATTTGCAATAAGATATTTGTTAGATAGAAGTATCAGAAATAAAGGTTTTATTAAATCAGATTATCATAAACATGATATTAGTAAACCTATAAAAATACAGCTTGAAATTGATTTGTCTGATAGGGAAGAGGATGATGAAGAGTCACTAAAGTCTTCACATTCACGTTTATTAATTTCAACAGTTGCTGGAGCAAGAAAAAATGCAAGTTTAGATACATTCCTCATTTCCTTGGAGGCGATGTATGATGAGAAAGAGTTGTTTGGAAATCCGGTATTAAGTTGGGGCTCTACTTTAGATGATTTAGTGGAAGTACCTCAATATGGTACAAGGAGTGATATTGATAAGATTTTCCAAATAGTCTATGTAAATCCTGCGATAGAGTTGGATGCATTTTTTAAGCGAAATAGAAAATTATTGTTCTCAGATGATACTAAAACTGATGAAGATGTAGCACTTGAGAAAGCGATTGAGAGTAGTATTATTGATTTAAATACAAATATTTCTAATCTAAGTTTAATTACTAGTGTTCAGTCACAACTGACAGATGCCTATAAAAGCTATCGTAAAGAAGATTTAGAGATAAAAATCCAATCAGAAATTTCAATTTCGGGTTATTTGGATAATCTTACTCCGTATATAAATTGGAATGGAGACACTCAAAATTATCCAACATCTGGGGATGGACGAAAAAAACTTTTATCATATGCTATTAATCATCTGATTTCAGAAAAACAGTACAGTAGTAAAGTGATAATTTATCTAATAGAGGAACCAGAGAATAGTCTGCACAGATCAGTACAAGTATCACTTTCTAAACAGCTTTTCATTCAGAATATATACGAATACTTCTTCTTAACAACTCATTCAGCAGAAGTGCTTTATGAAATGAATAATACTCAGCTCATAAAGATAACTAATCAACAGGAGGCAACAGGACATTCTTCATACTACAAGGTACCAAGTGAGTTTTCAAATTTAAAGAAAAAATTAAATAAATCATTAGCGCAGTCTATCTTCTATGATAGAGTTCTTTTGGTTGAAGGTCCATCAGAATACTACTTGTTTTCTTCTATTTTTGAATATATTAGTCCTGATTTTGAAGTAGAAGGAAAATACTTGTTACAAGTCAACGGTATAAATTTTAAACCTTATGCAAAGCTGTATAGAGAATTAGGTATAGAATTCTTTGTGAAGACAGATAATGATTTAAAGGCTAGTAGAGGTGATAAACATGAATTTTCTCCAATAGGATTCAATCGATGTATTGAGATTCTTGATGACAATATAGTTGCTGAATTAAATAATTATCGTATCGATTTCTCTTCAAAGGAAGAGAGAAATCAGAATATAAAAGCTAAAAAGAAAGAATTGTATATTATGGAATGTACTTTAGTATCTCAATTGAATTCAAAGAGGCTATATATATCAGAGATTGATTTAGAAAACGATTTAGCTAAGGTACTGTCCGAAAGTGAGAGAAATGGAATGAATATATCAGATTTTGTGAATTGGTTACAAAGTAGTAAGCAGTATAATATGTTGGAATATATTGATAGAGACCTTACTCAAGAAATTGCACACAAAATTGTGAAATCAGAGCATTTTAAAGTTTTAGCGGAGTTTTTAGACTATGAGTGATATTGCTATACGAGATGAAACTATCAAAAAAGAGTTATTAGAGTATCAAGGAAATATTCTAATTTTAGCTAACGCAGGTTCGGGAAAAACAACTTTTTTAGCTGAAAAGCTAAAAAGCGATTCTAAAAAGCTAGATAATTATCAAAAACTAGCAGCGATAACTTTCACTCGGAACGCAACTGAAGAAATAAAACAGAAATTAGTTGAAATTCCAGAAAATGTTGTTGTATCTACTATTGATTCATTTTTAGATAATGAGATTATTCTCCCTTTCCTTGATCAAAGATATAAAGTTGCAACGCCGTTACAGTTTAGTTTTCAGCAAGAATACAAGTTTAATAATTTCGATATTGGACTAAGTCAAATAATGCAAAATGGTATTTTTGCTACTTATGATAATTCGACCGCTCGGCAAGGTAAGAATTTTAAATGTGAAGTTGCTTTAGATATACTAAAAAATATTGTGTCTGCATCAGAGTATCTAAAGTATAAATTCAATTCACTTTATATCGATGAGTTTCAGGATTGTGATCAATCTATGAATAATTTATTCATGTATTTAAAAGATGAACTGGGAATTCGATTATTTATTGTAGGAGATGATAAACAATCAATTTATCAATGGAGAGGGGCTTCGCCTAGATATATTAAAAATTTATGGGAAAACGAAAATAATTTAAAAAAAGAGAGGTTTATTGGTAATTTTAGGAGTTTACCTAAAATTGTAGATTTTTCATTAGCTCTAACTCCAGAAGTAAAAATTGATTCTATTAATGAAACAGGTTCTATTTTATATATAGAGACTGAGCAATTTGCTTTAAAAGAAGATATTATCAGATCTCTGGTAGATAATGGTGATATAAATTTAGATGAAAAAAATTATTTTTTAATTGGAAACAATCAACATATTGAAGAAACTGTAACACAATTAGGTGGAATATTCCCAAATGAATTTGATTATGTCAGAAAAAATCCTTTTATAGAGTGTACCAATGGTCGTTTTTTACAATCTTTAGCTCAATATTATTTTCTTGAAAGTTTTTCTGAGTATGATGTGTTGAACAATCTTTTTCCTGATTATAATGACGATTTTAGGAAAGACTTATTAAAAAAATTGAAAATCTTGCGTCAAAATCCTGACCGATTACTTATCGAAGATATAGCGTCATATCTTGGTGTACCCATTACACAATTTGGTAATAAATTAGAAAGTCAAATATTACTTGAAGTTTTAATTGATGTAGAGAATAGAATCTTATTTGATACTAGTTCATTGAAAAATAACTTATTAATGACAACACATAATTCAAAGGGACTAGCTGCAGATACGGTGATAATTTTTGTTGAATATTTGATTGACAGATATAAAAATACATTAAAATTCGAGGACCATTATGTTGCAATCACTAGAGCAAAATCAAAAATAATTCTTATTGATAACAAGACAAACTATGTTAGCGAAATAAATAGATTATTATGCAATAATAATGGTAATTTTTCATTTGATAATTTCATAGAAAGAAGGAATTTATGATTACTTTGCATCACGATGTACTGAAATTTGATATTACTGGTATTTTGGGTTTTGAAATTAATCAACATATTGATTTTTATAATGATGGGGTTAATGAAGCCTATATTGCAATTGACCTAGTCAAGCATTTTTGTAACACTAGTGTATAAAATTTCTTACGCTGCACGACATCGTGCAGCATAAGGTGTA
>NZ_JBMVJC010000018.1:0-40273 GCF_049893385.1 Streptococcus sp. VTCC 12905
AATCTCATCAAAGTCATTAAGAGAAATGCCTTTGGTTTCAGGAACTTTGAAAACTTTAAAAAACGGATTTTGATTGCTTTGAACATAAAGAAAGAGAGAGCGAAGTTCGTCCTCTCTAGGTGTTAGCTTTTCATCTACCCACTACAGTTGACAAAGAGCCTATTAAATAGGCTTTTAAAGTGTTTAATGTAAGAATTAAAGAATTTTGTTGTAGAATTCTACGACAAGGGCTTCGTTGATTTCTGGGTTGATTTCATCGCGTTCTGGCAAGCGAGTTAATGAACCTTCAAGTTTGTCAGCATCGAATGATACGAAAGCTGGACGACCAAGAGTTGCTTCAACTGCTTCGCGGATAGCTGGAACGTTCAATGATTTTTCACGAACTGAGATTACTTGACCAACTTCAACGCGGAATGATGGGATATCAACACGTTTACCATCAACAAGGATATGACCGTGGTTTACAAATTGACGAGCTTGACGACGAGTAGTTGCCAAACCAAGACGGTAAACAACGTTGTCCAAACGACGTTCCAAAAGGAGCATGAAGTTGAAACCAACTGTACCTTGTTTGATTTTAGTAGCTTGTACGAACAAGTTACGGAATTGTTTTTCACCTAAACCGTAAGAGAAACGCAATTTTTGTTTTTCAGCCAATTGCAAACCGTATTCTGACAATTTAGAACGGTTGTTTGGTCCGTGCTGACCTGGTACGTAGTTACGACGTGCCAATTCTTTACCTGTACCTGTCAATGACAAGCCAAGACGACGAGCTTGTTTCCAAGATGGTCCTGTATAACGTGACATTTGTTATGTCCTCCTAAAATAATTATTATTGTAGGAAATAACGTTTTAAGCAAACCTGATTCGTGCAGGAGGCCTTCATCGAAACAGCAACGATTACTCTTCTTGCTGACCTTCTGTTGACGAGCTTCATTTTGCCCTGCTGTTATTTCGCACAAAGATTAGTATAGCACAAAAAAAAGGCTCTGTAAAGCCTTATATAGCGATTAATCCAAATAATGAATCAATATTTTTTCTGTCAAAATGTCTGAGTAAGTATAAGATTCTACGAAGGTATTGTTGGGATCTTGAAATTCAACGATAAAGAGAGACTGATAAACCTCTATAATACGTCCTTGTTTATTCTTTTCTCGCTTCCGACCATTTTCAAGGGTTAATTCAACAACTTGACCCTCATGCTCTTTGATATCTTGCTTGATTTGCTTCATCTTGGCAACATCTGTAAATGCATCACTCATTCTCTATCCATCCTCTCTCTTGGAAATACTTGCAAATTTATTATATTCTTTTTGGAACATTAGTTCCACAGTACCACGCGCACCGGAACGGTTTTTTTCTATGATAACTTCAACCGTATTGTTTGGAATGCCACCATCTTCTTGCTCTCCGCGTTCATAATAATCATCACGATACAAGAAGGCAACGATATCCGCATCCTGCTCAATAGACCCTGACTCACGGATATCAGACAATACAGGACGTTTATCTTGACGTTGCTCCACACCACGAGACAACTGGCTTAGAGCAATAACTGGAACTTTTAATTCCTTGGCTAGAATTTTCAATTGTCGAGAAATCTCTGAAACTTCTTGTTGACGGTTTTCTCGACCGGTTCCAGTAATCAATTGGAGATAGTCAATCAAAATCAAACCCAAATTCCCAGTCTCCTGCGCCAATTTACGAGAACGCGAGCGAATTTCGGTAATCTTGATACCTGGAGTATCATCAATGTAGATACTTGCTCGAGCCAAATTAGCTTGAGCCACCATGTACTTGTTCCATTCCTCCTGCGTTAGGTGACCCGTACGAATAGCCCTCGAGTTGATAACTCCCTCAGAAGCGAGCATACGGTCAACCAAGCTTTCTGCACCCATCTCCAGAGAGAAGATAGCAACTGTCAAACCCAGTTTTGTACCGATATTTTGTGCAATATTGAGAGCAAATGCCGTTTTACCAACCGCAGGACGAGCCGCAAGAATAATCAACTCTTCCTCATGCAAGCCCGTTGTCATAGCATCAAGAGCAGGATAGCCAGTCGCGATACCTGTAATATCGGATGTCTGTTTGGCGCGTGTTTCTAAGTTATCAAAGTTGATATTTAGAACGTCGTCAATTCTCTTAAACCCACTCCGACTTGCTCCCTGACTGACATCAATTAAAGCTTTTTCAGCATTAGCAATAATGTCATCTGAGCCATCAGCTCCTTCATAGGCTTGATTGACTGCATCCGTCAAACGGGCAATCAACTTACGAAGATTCGATTTCTCCGCAACAATCTTGGCATAGAATTCCGCATTGGCTGCGGTCGGTACAGAACTGATGACTTCCGCCAAATAAGCCAAGCCACCAATATTTTCCAAATCACCATGGTTGACAAGATAGTTGCGCATGGTTGTCGCATCAATTGCCTCATTCCTGTCAGAAAGGGCAATCATCGCTTTAAAAATTAACTTGTGGGCATGTTTGAAAAAGTCTTCCGCCTCAATATACTCACGGACAAAAACAAGCTTTCCTTCATCAAGAAAAATCGCGCCTAAAACGGACTGCTCCGCTAAAATATCCTGAGGTTGTACTCGTAATTCTTCTAACTCTGCCAAGACCTCACCTCCTCACTGGCTAAGTAGTGTCCTAGGCTTCTTTGATGTTCAATTGAATAAGACCTGTTACATCCTGATAAATTTTAACAGGAACTTCAATCAAACCAATCGCACGAATAGGGTGATCTAATTGAATATGACGTTTGTCAATCTTGATTCCAAATTGTTTATCCAATTCTTCTGCAATTTTCTTGCTCGTAATAGAACCAAATGTACGCCCATCTGGACCAACTTTTTCAACAAAGGTCACCAAGGTCGTTTCTTCAGCCAATTTAGCTTTAATACTTTCAGCCTCTGCCATCATCTCCGCATGAGCTTTTTCTTTTGATTTTTCTTGGCCACGAAGTGCGCTAATTGCTTGATTTGTAGCTTCTTTTGCCAAGTTTTTTTTGATCAAGAAATTTTGAGCATAACCGGTTGGAACTTCCTTGATTTCGCCCTTTTTTCCTTGTCCTTTAACATCTGCTAAAAAAATTACTTTCATCTTCTAACTCCTTAACTGTCTTTTATTTCTTCCCGTATTATCGTAGTGAGTGTTTCACAAACCTCTTCTATCGTTTGATCATACACTTGGGCAGCAGCTAAATTAAAGTGACCGCCTCCGCCCATTTCTTCCATAATCCGTTGAACATTGACTTTGCTGTGACTTCTCGCAGAAATTGCCACATAGCCTTTGATATTTTTTGTGAGTACAAATACTGCTTCAATCCCTGCCATATCTAAAATAGTATCGGCTGCTTTACTTGGGATTATATTGTCATAGTCTTTCGTCTCATCAGCACAAACAACGACCACATGTGGTTCAACTTTTTGCCCTCGTAAAATTAACTCATTAATCTGACGATATTCTTCAAAGTCTGTCGCAGAAATTTGTTGAATTTCCAAACTATCACTGCCACGTGTACGTAAATAACTAGCTACGTCAAATGTACGACTGGTCACGCGTGACGTGAAATTCTTGGTATCCAGCATAATCCCCGCCATCAAAAGGCTTGATTGAAGTCTATTTAACTTATGGTGTTTATCATTCTGGAACTGAATGAGCTCCGTTACCAACTCACTTGCAGAGCTTGCTCCACTTTCGATATAGGTCAGAATCGCATTATCTGGAAAATCCGTATCCCTACGATGGTGATCCACAACAACCACTTGATTAAACTTCTCAAATAGTTTTTGTGACAAGGTCAATCCAATCTTAGAATGGTCTACCATAATGAGTAAGGACTCATAAGTGACTAATTTCAGTGCTTCATCAATCGTGATTAAATTAGAGCAATTTTCTTCCGACAATTTCTTCACAGCACGTTCAATATCCGGTGCCATTTCATCTGGATTATACACGGTATAGGCATTATTCATAATATTTTGTGCAAAATATTGCATCCCTACTGCTGAGCCGAGCGCATCCATGTCTAAATTACGATGTCCTACAACAAAAACGGCATCTACTGATTTCAGTTTGTCGGATACAGCCGTCATCATGGCCCGTGTCCGTGTTCGTGTTCGTTTGACTGACGAAGCTGAACCGCCTCCGAAGAACAGTGGCTGCTTGCTTTCATCATTTTCCTTGACAACAACTTGGTCCCCACCACGAACTTCAGCCATATTTAAATTTTGAAGTGCTGCTTGTCCTATTTGATGATGATTCTCATTACCAAAAGCAATCCCCATACTTAAAGTCAAACCCAACTCCAATTTTTTTGCTTCTTTTCGGAACTTATCAATAACTGAGAATTTATTCTGAATCAATTTCTCTAGAACTGCATAATCTGTAAAGAAATAAAATCGATCCATCGTTCCACGGCGGTAATAAATACCGTACTCGTGGCAAAAATCTGAAACAAATTGAGCTAAGAATGAATTTACTTGGCTAATCTGAAAGTCGGTCACTGAATTTTCTAACTCATCATAGTTGTCAACAGAAATAATGCCAATAACCGGTCTGCTGCCAATTAAGCTATTTGTTGCTATGTATTCTGTGGATGCATCAAAAAAATAGAACAATCCTTGATCAAAGTCAACATTTACAGTGTACCTTTTGCCTGAAAAATTTGCATAGGTCCGCTCTTCATCCAATCCCACATCAATGATTTCTCGGAGTTTTTTTTCATCAAACTCCCCATTTTCTTTTGCAAATATTAATTCTGCAAATGGATTAAACCATTCAACCTGATTACTGTCAGTTTTTACTTTAATGACACCGATTGGCATTTTATCTAACAGCTTCATTAATCCAGAATTTGCCTGAGTATTTAAATACTCAATCTGCTCCAACTCACTAAATTCATATGAATACTTCTGGTATACAAATAAAGATACGAGTAAGACGAGACTTAAGAAGAGCGCAAAAACCGTAACGATGCCCATTGGAAACATTCGATGGAGAAGTGCAACCAAACCAAATAATATCACACCTATCATGACAAAATGAATTGTCGAAAAACGAAACTTTTTCATCATTAACCTCTGCCTGCCATTTTACCATAAAATGCAAGAAAATTCTAGTTTTGGTACCACCTGCTTAAAAGAAAAAGATAAGCACTAAAGGCTATCTTTCTTCTTATTTTTCGCAATAGAGCGACTGCGTCCTTCTAAATATACCATTAGGATGGAAATATCTGCGGGATTGACGCCTGAAATCCGACTTGCCTGTCCAATTGTTTCTGGGGAAATCAGCTTAAATTTTTGACGAGCCTCGGTTGCAATCGAATCAATATCATCCCAGTCTATATCTGCTGGAATTCGTTTTTCTTCCATGCGTTTCATCTTATCAACTTGATCCATGGCCTTAGCAATGTATCCCTCATACTTGACTTCCGTTTCAATCAACTCAATTGTTTTTGCATCTAAGTCCTCTGCCGCAGGGCCAATAAATGCAACAACATCAGCATACGTTACATCAGGGCGACGCATGAATTCCTTTGCAGTCAGTGCATCAGTTAAAGGTTTAAAGCCCATTGCAACAACTTTTTCATTGGTTTCTTTGACTGGCTTGAGTTTGATAGACTCTAAACGTTTCATTTCGTTATCAAATTGATTTTTGTGGATTTGGAAGACATGCCAGCGTTCATCGTCTACCAGTCCAACCTGACGACCGATTTCTGTCAAGCGCATATCGGCATTATCATGACGCAAAATCAAGCGGTATTCAGCCCGACTGGTCAAGAGACGATAAGGCTCGACAGTTCCCTTAGTCACTAGGTCATCAATCATGACCCCAATATAGCCATCGCTTCGTTTCAAAATCAATTCTGGTTTATCCTGTACCTTGAGGGCCGCATTAATACCAGCAATAATCCCTTGGCCTGCTGCCTCTTCGTAGCCTGATGTTCCGTTTGTTTGTCCTGCTGTAAACAGCCCTGAAATCTTTTTGGTTTCCAATGTAGCGCGCAACTGATGAGGCATAACCATGTCATACTCAATTGCATAACCTGTTCGCATCATTTGAGCATTTTCCAATCCCTTGATCGAATGAATCAACTCTCTTTGAACATCCTCAGGCAAACTAGTCGACAACCCTTGGGCATAAATTTCATCTGTGTGACGACCTTCTGGCTCTAAGAAAAGCTGGTGGCGCTCCTTGTCGGCAAAACGTACAATCTTGTCCTCGATAGATGGACAATAACGGGGACCAATCCCCTTGACAATACCTGAAAACATGGGTGCTCGGTGAAGATTACTGTTGATAATCTCATGGCTAGTCGCATTGGTATAGGTCAACCAACAAGGAATTTGGTCTTGTAAATAATCCTCATCCTTTGACAAGAATGAAAAATGGTTTGGTTTTTCATCACCTGGTTGAATTTCTGTCTCCTCGTAGTTTATAGTACGAGCATTCACACGTGGTGGTGTCCCTGTCTTGAAACGACCAATTTCAAGTCCCAATTCTTTCAGATTATCCGCCAGCGTGATAGAAGCTAGGCTATTGTTAGGTCCTGATGAATACTTGAGATCTCCAATGATGATTTCACCACGTAGGGCTGTACCAGTCGTTACCACGACTGCTGTTGCTGAATATTTCTGATCAGTAGCAGTACGAACACCTACAACCTTACCGTCTTCGACCAAAATCTCATCAATCATGGTTTGACGCAGGGTCAAATTTTCTTGACGCTCCACCGTCCGCTTCATTTCCGCTGCATATTCTGCCTTATCAGCCTGAGCCCGTAAAGCACGAACAGCTGGTCCCTTTCCGGTATTGAGCATTTTCATCTGAATATAGGTTTTGTCAATGTTTCGGCCCATTTCACCACCTAAAGCATCAATTTCCCGTACCACAATGCCCTTGGCTGAGCCACCAATAGATGGATTACAGGGCATAAATGCCACCATATCCAAGTTAATCGTCGCAAGCAAGGTCTTACAACCCATCCGACTGGCTGCCAAACCCGCTTCTACACCCGCATGCCCCGCTCCAATTACGATGACATCATAATTTTCTGCAAATGTGTGTGTCATATTTATTTCTCCTTTACATTCATGATATGTTTGACTTGTCCATCCCAGTTTGGCAATTCTCGAGCCAGAAAAGCTGGTACAACATCTAGGTTTACAAGGTTGTCAATTTCAATCCATTCACAAGGTTGCTTCAACTTGCCTTCTATCATTTCATCAGGCATTTCTCCAATAAGATCAACGACAAAATGAAACTCGATGTTGTGAAAGTGTATGCCTTCCTGTGTAAACTGATTTTCGACAACAAAAGCCAGTTGATTGACACAGCTGTCAACCCCTAATTCTTCTTTTACTTCTCGAACAACCGCATCTGCCGCCACCTCATTGACCGCAATAGCACCGCCAATGGTATAATAGCGCCCCTTAGAGTCCTTCGTGAGAAATATTTTCCCATCTTTTATAATCAATGCAGTCGCCCGAATACCAAAAATCTGATTGTCAATTCTGGTCCTAAAATCCATTATTCCTTCTCTTTTCTAAAATTTCATCGAGATATGGTACTAAGTTTTTCTTGTTTTCATCGCGGCTAGTAATCCATAGAAAATCAGTATGCTCTTCTGGATCAAGAAGAATTGTTTTGGGCTGTTCCGGAAGTGTCACTTCATAGACCAGCCTTGTAAACACCGTCTGTTTCTCCTCGTCAAACTGACTATCTTCATGGATAATGGTCAGATTTTCCTTAGCTATCAAAATGCCTGTTTCTTCATAGCATTCTCGAACAACAGCATCACGGGGTAATTCATTCTCCTCAACACGACCACCTGGAATGTCCCAATATTGAGGAAAAACATTGGGCTTACCACGCTTAATTTGCGAACGCTGAATAATCATGTGGCTGTCTGCAACAGTCAGTAAAACATGGGCAATCAGTTTGACAGACATGGTTCCTCCTATTCTCACAAAAAATAGCCAAAACTCTCGAAAACTGTAGGACAAAAAAGCCTACAATTCCCATGAGCTTTGACCATCATAGTTCTTGTTAGAAATATTGTATCAAATCTGCTTCTAAAGTTCAAACCTTATAAGCCGTTAACTTTTCTAAAAGGAGTTTATTCGTCCCGTTTTGATAAATATAATCGACAAACGTTTTTCTTCTTAAAAATTTAGTCAATAGGTGCTCATCAAAGTTTGGTAAAATTTCCAAAAAAGAGCGTGTTGTCAACTGATAAAGATGCACTAATTCAGTTGCTTCCTTATTTTTACGTTCAGCATCTTGAACTGGATAGCCTGTATTAAATTCTCCATCAAATAATTTTTCCAAGGTATAACGCAAATTCAACTCGCCAGACCAACCAAAATTTAAGCCTAGTGGCAAAGAAACTACATTACCGTTGTTAATCCGACCAAATAGATAGGCATCCTGAGGTGTTTGAACAAATTCACAACGTAAACCTGGTAAACTATTGCAAGCCATCATCATTCCTTGACCAGAAGAACACCCTGTTACAATAAAGTCAGCTGCACCTGTTTCAATCAACAAACTAATCATAACAGCCACTTCCACATAGGAGTAGTTTTCTATTTCTTCTGTAAATATGCCTAGATTGACAACTTGATGTTGTCCACCCACAGCTTCACAAACTGTATTAAACAAGTGCTGGTTGATCTCTGTTCTTGTACTAGCTTGAATAACTACAACACGCATCTTCTCCTCTTTTACAAACCTGTCAACTAAATATACTGACAAGCTTCCCCGTCCCTGTAAGCCATATCAATCATACCACCGCCAAGACATTCTTGTCCGTCATAGAAAACAACGGCTTGTCCTGGTGTGATGGCCCGTTGTGGCTCTGCAAAGATAACTTCTGCCTTGTCACCTTTTACCTTGATAGTTACTTGACTATCTGGTTGACGATAGCGGAACTTAGCTGTGCATTCCAGCGTGAATTCTTCCGGCATATCACGTGTAAAGTGAACTTGACTAGCCTGTAAAGATGTTGACATCAACGACTCATGATAGAAACCTTGACCGACATAAAGGATATTTTTCGACAGATCTTTTCCGACAACAAACCAAGGCTCATTGTCCCCACCGATTTGTCCGCCGATACCAAGCCCGCCCCGCTGACCAATCGTATAGTACATAAGTCCTGCATGTTCGCCCATGTCACGGCCATCTACCGTCATCATCCGACCGGGCTGGGCTGGCAAATATTGTCCTAAAAATTCTTTGAAGTTCTTTTCACCGATAAAGCAGATCCCTGTCGAGTCTTTTTTCTTAGCTGTCGCCAAGCCTGCTCGCTCTGCTATTTCTCTTACCTGAGGCTTTTGTAAATGGCCGAGCGGAAACATGGTTTTCTGCAGTTGTTCCTGTGATAGTTGGCTAAGGAAGTAGGTCTGATCCTTGCCATTGTCTGCCCCACGTAACATGTGAACCGTGCCATCATCATCACGTGTTACTTGAGCATAGTGCCCCGTCGCCACAAAATCTGCTCCCAAATTCATGGCGTAATCCAAGAAAGCTTTAAACTTAATTTCCTTGTTACACATGACATCTGGATTGGGTGTACGGCCAGCTCGATATTCCGCAAGGAAATATTCAAACACACGGTCCCAATACTCTTTTTCAAAGTTGACAGAGTAATAAGGAATACCGATCTGGTCTGCCACCGCAGCCACATCTTTGTAATCTTCTGTTGCTGTACAGAAGCCATTTTCGTCCGTGTCGTCCCAGTTTTTCATGAAGATGCCGATGACATCGTAGCCTTGTTCTTTAAGCAACAAAGCTGTAACCGATGAATCCACACCACCACTCATACCGACAACAACACGGGTTTTAGAATTGTCTATTGACATAATCTTCTCCCATCAATTGTGATACTCAGACTCAATCCGAGTTCAATTTCAACTTAGACTTGAAGGGTCTAGTTTTATCCAAAACGATTGAAGGTCGATTTGAACAATTTGTATTATATCATATAAGATGGGACATAGATAGAATTTTGATATTAAAACCCATGCATTTAAGCATATTCTCGTAAATGAATTTTTGATATAATAGAACCAAGAAAAACGTGAGGATTACTATGACAAATTTAAAATTTCAATCGGTCTTTGATATTATTGGACCAGTCATGATTGGACCTTCTTCCAGTCACACAGCAGGTGCAGTCCGTATCGGCAAGATTGTCTCATCTATCTTTGGTGAGCAACCCACCGAAGTTGAATTCCAACTCTTCAACTCCTTCGCTAAAACATACCGAGGGCATGGTACTGACGTAGCCTTGGTCGCAGGTATTCTAGGTATGGATACGGATGATCCACGGATTCCTAACTCTTTAGATATTGCGAGGGAACGTGGTATCAAAGTTTACTGGCGTGTCAACAAAGAGAGTAATACACCCCATCCCAATACTACGCGAATCATAATAAAAAATGAGAAAAAATCTATTTCTGCAACAGGTGTATCCATTGGAGGAGGAAATATTCAGGTAACGGAACTAAATGGATTTTCTGTCAATCTGAATATGAACACCCCAACCATCATTATCGTTCATCAAGATGTCCCAGGCATGATTGCAAAAGTTACCGATATATTATCTAAATTTAATATTAATATTGCTCAAATGAATGTCACTCGTGAAAAAGCAGGGGAAAAAGCCATCATGATTATTGAGGTGGACTCCCGTCAATGTGAACATGCTATCCCAGAAATTGAAAAAATCCCTCACTTGCACAATATTACCTTCTTTAACTAGAAAGAGAGAGCCATGTTTTATACAATTGAAGAATTGGTTTCACAGGCAGAACAGTTTTCTGGTAGCGTCTCAGAACTAATGATTGCTACTGAAATAGAGCTAACTGGTCGGAACCGTGACGAAATATTGACAATCATGTCAAGAAACTTGACAGTAATGAAAAATTCTATTATTGATGGTCTCTCCGAAAGTAAATCTGTTTCAGGATTGACAGGTGGGGACGCAGCAAAACTCGACGCATATATAAAAGGTGGAATGACACTGTCCGACACCTCCATACTGTCAGCAGCTAGAAATGCCATGGCTGTCAATGAACTAAACGCTAAGATGGGTCTTGTTTGTGCCACTCCGACTGCTGGCTCCGCTGGATGTTTACCAGCTGTTTTAGGAGTTGCCATTGACAAGTTGAAGTTGACAGAAGAGCAACAACTTGACTTTCTCTTTACAGCTGGTGCCTTTGGTCTTGTCATTGCCAACAATGCTTCTATTTCTGGAGCAGAGGGTGGGTGTCAAGCTGAAGTTGGTTCAGCTTCTGCTATGTCTGCTGCCGCACTAACATTAGCTGCAGGCGGGACAGCGTATCAAGCTAGTCAAGCTATCTGCTTTGTTATCAAAAATATGCTTGGTCTCATCTGTGATCCTGTCGCTGGCCTAGTGGAAGTGCCTTGTGTCAAGAGAAACGCGATGGGTGCTAGCTATGCTATGGTAGCTGCTGATATGGCATTAGCTGGTATTGAATCAAAGATTCCTGCTGATGAGGTAATAAATGCTATGTATCAAGTAGGTGCTGCCTTACCAACAGCCTTTCGTGAAACAGCCGAAGGCGGGCTTGCTGCTACACCGACTGGTCGCCGACTTGCACAGGAGATTTTTTGGGAAAAAGAATGAAAACCAAAGTTTATTTTATTAGACATGCCGAACCTAACTACGACAATCACGATGACATTTCTCGTGAACTCTCGCCTAAAGGTTTACAAGATAGTCAACAAATTGTAACTATTTTACGCGATGAGCAGATTGATTATTTCTATTCTAGTCCTTATAAGAGAGCTATTGACACAATTTTACCTCTGGCAGCCTTCCATCAGAAAGAAATATATCATATTGCACATTTCCGTGAACGGAAAATAACAACTCACTGGATTGAAGATTTTAATAGTTTTACCGAAAAGCAGTGGGCTGATTTTTCCTATCATCTTCCCGGAGGTGAATCTTTACAAGAAGTACAGGAAAGAAATGTTATGGCTCTCCTCACCTTACTTGATAGACATCAGGGGAAGACACTAGTGATTGGCACCCATGGAACAGCATTATCAACGATTTTACGCTACTATCAGCCTACTTATTCTATCAAAGATTTCAATCGGATCAAACATATTTTTCCTTATATGATTTTTTTAACCTTTGAAGACTTTTCACTTGTGTCAATGCAAGAAATTCCTTTATAAAATGAAGAAAAGATTTAGTTACAACTACTAAATCTTTTTAAAATGTAAAAAACTCTGAAAATCAGACTGTAGTCTAATTTTCAGAGTTTCGATAAAGACAAATTATTAATACCATCCATTTGCCAACCAGAATGCTTTGGCTGCTGACCATGAACCGTAACGACCGGCAACGTAAGCATCAGCTACGCGCTCTTGGTTTTCAATAGAATAATCACCATTTAGGTACGTATTTGTCAATTGGTAACGACCAATATAGATACCATTTTGAGCATCATAGCTACCCCCTGACTCTTTTTGTGCAATCCACTCCTTAGCTGCGGTATCTTCAGCACTCAAGTTTGAAGTATAAGAGCTAGTTGTAGTTGTTTTAGTCTCCTGAGCTGGTTGTGCTGAAGTAGCGACTTTTATCACTTCACCCAACTCAATAGCTTGACCAACATGAATAAAATCAGGGTTAGTGATTTTGTTTTGCTCTGCTAATTTTTCGACGGTAGTGTTATATGTCAAAGCAATCTCTGACAATGTGTCCCCTGATTTTACAGTATAAGTGTCAGCGCTAACCACACCAGCACTCAAAATTGCGATGCCCACAACCAAACCTAAAATAGTTGTTTTAATGTTCTGTTTAAATGTAATATTCATCATGTAAATACATTCCTTTCTTTTACGTTATCTATCATACACTTCAACTATTACTCTGAGTTTGAAAAAATGTTACAAATATTACAGTGACATTGAATTTACACTATAAAAGCGCTATTTACTGGCATTTTCTGCATATTTTTACACGATTCTTTACATAAATATATTTGTTTTTTTAAAATATGAAAATGCCTAGAAAAAACTAGGCATTACTTATTTTCTTAATACCATCCATTTGCTAACCAAAACTGGTAGGCTGCTGACCATGAACCATAGCGTTGCAAAACATAGGCATCTGCTACACGCTCCTGATTTTCTGGTGAATGGTCTCCATTTAAATAAGCGCTATGTAGCTGATATCTTCCAATGTATACTCCATTAGAAACCGTATAGCTACCTCCAGATTCTTTTTGTGCAATCCATTCTTTAGCAGAAACATCGTCAATAGTTGAACCAGCAGATGACTGATTAGCAGTTCTCATTGGATTTGAAACAGGTTGAATCACTTCTGAATGAGGAGTTACTTGTGAGATTACTTGTTCTGACTCAATAGCTGTTGACTCCAAACTAGTTTCGCTTACATACATATCACTTTGAAGGTCCCCTGTTGTAGCGATAGTTCCATCATCTCCTAATTCTGTATCAGTCGAACTTTCATCTCGCAAATCACTTGATTCAATAATTTGCGGTTCTTCAAACGTAATTTCTAAAGCTTCCACTTGAAGTGGTTGAGAATCAGTCTTCAACTTTAATATGGTTTCATAGCCCAATTCAAAAATAGGACTTGCTGAAATATATTCAGTTGTATGTGGAACACCATTACGAATCTTATTTACTGTATCCTTAATAGTATATGGGGCATCAGATACTGCTCTCACAATCTGTGTATGAGATATCTTCCCTGTTAGAATGAAACCAACTAACACCAAAGCAAGAATAGTGAATAATCCAGTAACACCTTTCAATGCTTTATACATCAAACTCTTTTTCATTAAAAAGAATAGTCCTTTACTTATTGTTATAACTATTCCTATCATACTATCATAATATTGCTTTTTATTTAAAAATCTATTACAAATATTACAATAAAGTTGTTTTATGGTGAAAAGGATAATATTTTAAGCACTTTTTAGTACATAGAGTGTTACACCTAGTAATATCATGACAATAACAGCACAGGTATCTGGCAATTTCCATTCTAAAACTCGGTATTTTGTTCTTCCTTCGCCTCCTTGATAACCACGCGCTTCCATCGCTGTAGCAAGGGCATCAGCTCTCTTGAAACTTGAAGCAAATAGTGGAATCAAAATAGGAATAACCGATTTAACTTTTTGAATCAGATTTCCTTCATTAAAATCCACACCACGTGCTCTCTGTGCATTCATAATGCGTGTGGTATCATCCATAAGGGTTGGTACAAAACGTAAACTCATCGAGAGCATTAGACCAATTTCATGAACAGGTACTTTCAACCGTTTCAGAGGGGCTAAACCAGATTCAATACCATCAGCCAGACTCAAAGGTGTTGTTGTTAATGTTAACAAGGTTGAAAAGAAAATAATGAGTACAAATCGGATGAAGATAATCAGCGCCTGCTGCAAGCCTTCAATCGAAACCTTAAAAATCCAAAATTCCCACAAAACACTTGCTCCAGGTGTGAAGAAAACTTGGAAAAAGGTTGTAAACAGAATAATCCCTATCATTGGTTTTAAACCATTGATAAAAAAAGATAGGCGTATTTGTGATAAAAGGACGATTGCAAACACAAAGGCAATGATTAGAACATTTGTTATCAAATTATTTGCCCAGAAAATAAGCAAAAGAAAGGCAAACATGGCCAACAATTTACTACGCGGATCTAAACGATGAATCATCGAATTTCCAGGAATATACCGACCTAAAATCAATTTATCCATGACTCATCACCTCGGCAAATTCTTTTATCGTAACTGGCAAGCGTTCAAATACAAAGCCCCTTCTCTCCAGATTCGCAGCAAATTTTGTTATTTTTGGAACACCTAATTTAATTGTTTCCAAAAATTCAACCTCTTGAAAAACATCCCTCGGTTTTCCTGAACGGATTAACTTCCCTTTCTCCATCACATAGACCCAATCTGCATAATTTGCAACATCATCCATCAAATGAGTTACCAGAACGATGGTCATGCCATTAGCGTGTAACTGTTTAAAGATGTTCATTAATTCCTGACGTCCAGCTGGATCTAGTCCTGCTGTAGGTTCATCCAATACTAGAACATTTGGTTCCATGGCTAATATTCCTGCAATCGCAACTCGGCGCATTTGACCTCCAGATAACTCGAAAGGACTTCTTTCAAATAGATCTTCTGAAATACCAACGAGTGCAAGTTTTTCACGAGCAATCTTTTCAGCCTCTTCTTGGGAAATACCAAAATTTTGTGGACCAAATGCCACATCTTTTAAGACTGTCTCATCAAAAACTTGACTTTCTGGGAACTGAAAAACCAAGCCAACTTTTTTTCTTACTTGCTTAATACCTTTTTTATCTGAAGTCGCGTTGATAACCATATCATCAACAATCACATTACCAGATGTGGGGATATTTAATCCATTTAAAAGTTGCAAAATAGTTGATTTCCCAGAACCAGTATGCCCAATCAATGCAGTATAGGAACCGTCAACAATTTCCAAATCTACACCGAAAAGCGCACGCCCCTCAAAAGGTGTGCCAGCTTGATAGGTATAGCTTACTTTTTGGAGATGAATTCCCATAAAGTTTCCTCTAATTCTTCCTCTGTAAAATAGCGTAGCGGAATAGCGATTCCCGCCTGGCGCAATTCTTCAGCTAATTTTGCTGTAAATGGCTGTTCTAAATCAAGCTCAATCAAATCATCCCTCATAAATAATTCTGCTGGGGTACTGGTTGATTCAATTTGCCCATTCTTCATCACAATCACACGATCACTTAGTGCAACTTCGTCTAAATCATGCGTAATAGAAATAACCGTCATATTATGTTCATCTTTAATTTCCTTCACAATACGAATTAATTCTAAACGCCCTTCAGGATCTAACATAGACGTTGCTTCATCCAAAATAACAATTTTGGGACGCAAAGCCACGATACCTGCTATTGCAACACGCTGTTTTTGTCCACCAGAGAGTCTAGCAGGTTCTCTCTTCTTAAAACTAGCCATGTCAACCAATTCCAAAGCTTCTTGAACACGAACACGCATTTCTTCAAGAGGAACTCCTTGGTTTTCCAAACCAAAAGCAACATCATCTTCTACTGTAGCCCCAACGAATTGATTATCTGGATTTTGAAAGACCATTCCAATTAGACGGCGTTTTTCCCAGACATTATCAGCTGTCAATTTATCGCCGGATATGTAAATGTCCCCAGATTCAGCTTCCAATAAGCCATCTATTAAACGGACAGTTGTTGATTTCCCTGATCCATTATGGCCAATGATGGACAACCACTCTCCTTGTTTCACGTGAAACGAAACGTCGTTTAAAGTATATTTTTCGTCTTCTTGATCGTACTTATACTTAAGATTTTTAACTTCGATAATATTTTCCATTATTTAAATGTATCTTTGAAAAGAAATGAGGCACCCTTGAAATAATCATAACCTGAATAAAGGGTGAAGAAAAGTGCGATATACAATGTTATGTGACCAAGCAGGTTCCAATGCAAGAGTAGGAAAATGACCGCAAACATTTGAGAAAAGGTTTTAATTTTCCCTGGCATTGCTGCGGCTAGGACTGTCCCACCATTTTCAACTAAAAGTAAACGCAAACCAGTTACAGCAAGCTCCCTACAAATGATAATCGCAACAACCCAAGCAGGGGCATATCCCAATTCAACTAGCATAATAAAAGCTGTCATTACCAGTATTTTATCCGCCATTGGATCGGCAAACTTCCCGAAATTTGTAACAACTTTCCATTTTCTAGCTAAATAACCATCTAAATAGTCCGTAATACTAGCTAAAGCAAAGATAATTGCAGCTAATGTATGGCTGATTGCATTGTTCCAAAGCGTTAATAATAAAATAAAGATGGGGATAACGAGAATCCGACCAATTGTTAATGCATTGGGAATATTTTCTTTTTTCATCTTTTCATCCTTTATTGTTCAAAGTACAGGGTAATACTTCCTGTCTGAGTAGTTAAAGCCGATGTATCCAACTTTTGACCACCAATTGTAATAGTAACCCCTTTTACAACACCTAAAACGAGAGTAGCTGAAGATACTCCTTCCTCTATTTTTGTTGTTGCTGATGGGTTATCAGGGGTCAGTGTTACGCCACCTGAAAGTGTTGTATTAGATAAACTAATCCAACTAGTTGTATTATCTGCAGTTACAGTAATATCAATTGGATAGGTAAACTTTGATACGGTAGCACTAATACTTTCTCCAGATCCGGTTACCTGAATCATTTCAGAAGCGCTAGTTGTTGAACTGCTAGTAGAACTAGAACTATTTGAAGATGACTCCTCTATAACATTTCCTGATGTTGATGTACTTGCTATTGAGCTTGATGAATTTGTCACTTGTCTAGACACACTATAAGATGTACTTTGATTTGAGAATAGTGAAATTTGCTTCATACGACTATGAATCACAAATGTCACAAAAATAATCATCAAACCAGCTGCTAGTAACAAGTAAAACAAAGGAAGAAAAGAATCTTTTTTATTCTTTTTTCTTAACTTATAACGTCTTTTTAACTCCGTAGAAAGTTCTTCCTCTTCTCCTTCTTCATAGTAGATTACTAGACTATTCTTTTTATAAGCATCTAGTAATACAGCAGAATCCAATTCAAGCGCATCCGCATACGTTACCAAAAAACTTTCTATGTAGTTACTGTCTGGTATATATTCGAAATCATTATATTCTAATGCTTGTAAATATTTAGCCTGAATTTTCGTCATTCTCTGCACATCAATTAGGTTCCAGCCCCTACTTTCTCGAGCTGATCGAAGAACTTCACCGATACTTTTTTGCCTCATAAATCCCTTCTCTCATTCATTCATCGTATACAATACTCTATTTTAACAAAAAACTACGGAAATTTCGATGCTTTACAACATTCTATCGGGGAAAAATCGTAAAATCTGTCATATCACAGTTGTAAATAAACTGCCGCCCAACCTCAAAAACATCCTCCAGTGTAACAGACTGAATAATCTCTGGAAAATCAAAAATAGTCTGCTCATCAGTGAGTTGAGTCACAAAGTGACTGGCAGTAAATTCAAGTGAATTTAAACTTCGAATAAAATCACCATACATTTCATTTTTTAATAATGCAAGTTGTTGATGATTGATATCTTTATCATTTTCAAATTGGTGAATGGCTTTCATAATTAAACTAGATAATCGAATTGGTGATTCGGTATCTGTTGTAATGACTACGAAGTGATAATCTGGGCTTACCTCAATTTGAAATTGAAACGAAGAATCAATTATTCCATCCTCATATAAGGCTTGATAGCGTTTTGAAGTCCAACCAAATAACATTGCAAATAATAATTGTAAACATACTTGGTATCTTGGAATTTCCTGACTTGAAATAACATCATTCCCTCTTAACCCTATTGCTAATTTTGAAGTAGCTACCTCAAATTGCTCTGTTTGATGTTCTAAAATTGGTAAATGTGTCAAGGCAAGTTTTTCAAACGACCTACTATCTTGCACAGAGTTCTCTTGAGTTTGAATTATTTCTTCCCACACCTCTTCTATAATAAAATTTCCAACAATAAACATATGCATATTACTTGGACGATAGAAGGCTAAATAATTTTCATACAAAGCATCAGCTGTAATTTGTGAAATTGATTCAACAGTACCAGCAATATCATAAGCTAATGGAGTTCCCGGATAGAGTGAAGCTAAAATTCCCATATAAAGACGATAATCTGCATCATCTTGGTACATTTCAATTTCTTGTTCAATGATTCCTTGCTCACGCTCTACATTTTCTTTTGTAAAATGAGGCTTAGTAACAAATGATTGCAGTAATTTCAAACAAGATAACACTTCTTGGGTAGTTGAAAAAAGATAGCTTGTTTGACGAAATCCAGTATAGGCATTTGCACTAGCACCTAATTTGGCAAATTGATTCATCACATCGCCATCTTCTTCTGATTCAAATAGTTTATGCTCCAAAAAATGGGCAATCCCTGCGGGATAGTGAACAATTTCTTTACCATCTGCTTTAAATTGAGTATGTAGGGCCCCAAATTCTGTCGTTAATACTCCATAGGCCTCATTAAAATCAGTTTTTGGAAGTAAAGTTACTGTCAAACCATTATTAAGTTTAGCATAATAAAGACTCTCCTTCATATACGGATAGCATTTTTCAATTAGTTTCATTGAGCAACTCCTTCCATAAAGTAAATAGCCTGTAAACGAATAACTTTTCCAAGTTTTACAACATCGTCTATCGATACTGCATTAATACCATCAATCCACTGTTGCCAAGTTAGATTTCGTTCTCCTAAGCAGACTTCATTATAGGCCTGTTCAATTAGATTATTTTGTCTATCTTGAGCCAGCATTGCAGAGTGTGTTAGTGATTTTTTTGTTAATTCCAAGTCATCCTCTGTAATTTGACCACGTTTTATTGCAAGAAATTCACGATTTATGAGCTTCATTGTCCTCAATCGATCTTCTCGATTAATTCCAGCATATACTTTCAACATACCTGAAAAAATATCTACTTGACTCCCAATCGTATAGGCCAGACTTTCTTTTTCCCGAACATTCATAAATAATTTAGAATGAGAAAAGGCACCGAACAGACCATTAAAAACCAACAATGCAGGATAGTTTACATCGTTGTAAACAACTTGTAAATGATATGCTAATTCTAAAATAGATTGCTGAGCAACTTTTCGTTCCACTTTTTCATGAACGATATTGGAATAATCCTGTGAGTACTCTAACTCCAATTTTGGATTTCGGTATGTAAAGTCAAAGTTTTTAAATTTATTTTGAACCTCTAATTGATTGACATCTCCAGCAACAAAAATATCAATTCTGTCCATTTTTAGCATTCTTTTGTAAGCTTCATAAACAGATTCAGCTGTCTCCTTTTGTACTAAATCAATTCTGGCAACTCGTGGCACCTGTATATCTTCATCATTAAAATAGAGACGACTCATTTCAACATCCGCATGATAAAAATTATCTTCTACCTCAGATTCTAAAAAACTTAATAAATTTCTTTTTTCCACTTCGAACATTTTTTTATTGAAAGCTTTTCCTTCTGTCAACGGTCGAAATAGACAGGCATATAGAAAATCAATTATTTCTAAGGTTATATCTTCCTTATTGAGTAAAAACGATGATTTCACATACGAGATGTTCACATCAACAAAATGAACTCGTCCCCTCTTAGAAACAGAGGTTGAAAAATGTGCCCCGTATAAAGCAGCTAGTTTCATTCGAAGTTGACGCGCTGTTGGATAATCTTGATTTCCCATTTCTAGTAAATTGGCTAGTAGCACACGACCTGCCACTGTTTTTTCACTCATTGCTGCAGCAAAACGCACACGAATTCTATTGGTCGTAAACTTACTTGATTCTATAAAATGAAGATTAACTCCTTCTTGTAATTCCATTCTCTTCCTCTTTCAAACATTATACCTTTCATTATACCATTTTGTGTTATAGTCCGCTTGGCTTTAGCATTTGATTGCTTTACACGCCATTATAGTTGATTTTACTGGGTTTTTTAAAAAAAGTGTAAACTTTATAAAGTGTTGCATTTCCCTCAAAGGTGAACATAAAGGTGAACAAATTTTACATAGAAAAAAGGTTATCAAATCAACGTTTGACAACCTAAAAAAATCTCAAAAGTCCACAAATTTTAATGAGTTCAGCAGGCAAGGAACTAGCGTATCGAATTGGTACGCTTTTTTTGTTTGCTGATAAGTGTATTATATCATGTTTTTACTGTATTCTTTCAAAAACTGCCATTTTGTCAAAGCTCTCTATCTGTTCATGAAATAAAATTGAAACTCTGCACCATCTATGAAACTCTTTCAGTTTTCTTTTTGCTAGTTGTTTACTCAAGTTCTTCCAGTCCTTTCTTGTGATAGTCATATAGACTACTCTGGGAGTAGTAGGGTAGTGTCCGTTTAATCATTGCCCAAGAATAGCCGTTTATGTATTTCAACCGCATTATCAGGCTTGCAACTGGGTCAGTGATTGCATCAATACGGGCGGATAGTTCACTGTAATCAGCATGTAACTGCATTAGTTCAGTTTCTAGTCGCTCAATCTTTTCAATCTGTTTGACAACCTGGTCTTCTGTAGTATTCTTTTTGGAGCGTTTTACCCTCTGGCTTTGATAGTCTAGTGTGTTGACAATACCAGCTCTCAAGGCTTCTATCTCCCGCTTCTTTGATTGTACCAGTTTTTCAAACTTTGCTATCTGTTTTAAATCCACGCCACGCCCCTCCATGTGATATAATATTATTAGAGTTTTATTCACAAAGTCGGTACATGCGTGCTGGCTTTTTTTGTATTTTCTCTTTGTTCGCTCTCTGTTCAATCACGCGCCACCTTGCTAAAACCTTGCTATTTTAGGTTGTTTTTTAATGATTGTTGATGTATAATCTAAGTAGATGAGGTAGAACCCTTCTAACGCCCCTTGAAACAGACTTGTCTGCGGTAGGCGGTGGGACGGTTCTACCTTTTTTATTTATAGCATGCAAGATATATTCGAGCTTTAGGGACTCCGAAAACTCCGAAAACTTCTTTTAGGGACTATCAAAACTTGCAAAACCTTTTTTTGTAGTATTTGTTTGTTTTGGAAATTGCCAAAGTACTTCACCTAGATAACCCTCTCAGCCAATAGCTATCCCCTTTTCTGACATAGTTCAAAAACCTTTGATAATGTTTATAATACCTATCGCGCTTCATTCTCTTTGGACGGCTGGGAAAACTATCAAACATATACCCGCCACGCTTAGGGGTCCAACCTGGCTCTACCTTCCTAGCCTCTCTTAATGCACATTCCCAATAATGCTGGCAATCTGTCTTACTACGGTTTAGTGTCTGCTTATGGATCTGCTGACACGTCCCACAACTAAAATATAGACACCGCTTATATAGTTTCCTGCAACGCCTACCACAATCGGGGCAAAGAAAGAAATACCTATAACCGCCTTTTGTTCCTGGTATTCTGGCCAATTCAAAACTATCTCTACCCATAACAATAAAAAGGTTGTCTAAGTCAATAGTCAAGGGGTAACCGTCTAATTCAGCCTTTCCCTGAGTTATTCCTTTCTTTTTCATAGCTCTGGTAAATGTCTCTATATACAATACTTTCATTCAAAAAATACCCCTATACTGTAAAAACCCAAAACTATTGGTTTAAGTACCATTATTCTTCGTTTTCAGAAATCAATGCCCGTAATTCCTCTACGGTTAAATCTTCAAATGGATTGTGAGACGATACAGACACATTGCCATCATGTTCTAATTTTGTCTTGGTTTTAAATTCATCATCTTTCCGCTCTAAGTACCATTTGGAAATAGCCATGTCTCCGTCCTCTATGGCGTTAGATATGTTCAACTTTGCGCGTGTTTTCAGTCGTTGCTTAAGTAGCTCTTTTCGGTCAGAAAACTGTGGATCTTTCTTGCAATAATCGTATAGTGTCGGCTTTGAGATATTCGCATATAAGCAGGCTTCCTCATCACTTAGCCCTCTAAGAAAAGCCTCTTCCAGTTTCTTAATCGTTCCCTGTGTCATTTTCGTAGGTCTGCCACCTTTATTTTTTACCATGTTATTCCTCTCTAATTTTAGCACAAAAAGAGGCTGGTGCCTCTCTCTGCTATTCTGCTGAATACTTCCACAATGCACAATAATTGCTTTCTGTGTCCAGCTCTTTCAGTAAAGCCCTTGCATTACGGTCTACAGCCTCCATATTCTCCCATACCCCATTCACTGCCATATCAGGATAATCATCATCTAGCACGCTGTCCGCAAGTTCCATCAATTCCAGTTCTAACCTTACCACCTTTTTTAGCAAACTCTCAAAGGTTTCTGACTGCTCTAGTTGTTCCGTGCGTTGACGGATATACTCTTGTTCAATTTCCTGTTCTTGATCGTAGTCGTCCAAGTCTTCGCCTGTAAACTCTTCAGGATTGTTGTAGTAGTCCTTAAAACTATCACAAATACGCTGGAATGTTTCAGTAAGTTCAGTATCTGCTATATACTCCACTGCTAAACAGTTAGCAACTCCGCCCTGTTCGTCATTGTGGTAGCTCACTTCGATAGCTGGTTGCTCATAAGTTCCTGTTATGTAGCCTATAAGCGCGTGCCCTGCAACTTGTGCGGTATCAAAGTCTTTGAATGTGTAGTTAAATGTAAATGTGTTTGGTGTATCTGAAAATGTTTTATATGTCATGGTTTTTTATTCTCCTTGCTTTAGTCTGTTGATTGAGTAACGCTTATCCTTGATTGTAAATGACTTGAAAGAATTGCCCTTCAATCCCTTTAGAATACGGCTATAGTTCCGTTCATTGTAAATCGTCTTTAGTTCTGTAGCGTTTAGGTTTGTGTTGATAATCGTATTCTCACGGCTATTCAACACGTCAAATAATAGATCTTGTTCCCAATCACTTTTGGGGCTTATCGTTGCGTTCTTAGCCCCTAAATCATCTAGGATAAGAAAATCAGCGTTTTTCAGCCGTTCCACCGCCTCAAATTCTGTAAGGCTTGCTCCTTTACCGTAATTCCAACCCTCTTTGATCTGCTTAATGATTTCTGTTAGATTGACAAATAGCACGCTTTTAGGCTCTCCCTTTTCCTTGTAGTCCTCGTTTAAGGCTTTAGCTATAGCAACACTTAGATGGCTCTTTCCTATGCCTGTAGAGCCTGTAACAAGTGTGTTCCCTGTCATTCCTTTAAGGTATTTCTTTACCTGTTCTTTAGCAAAAGATAGTAGCTTTTTTTCCTCGGCTGTTTCGGCGATAAAATTATCAAAGTTAGCATCTTTCAGTTCTTTAGGAATCGTACTGTCTCTCATAAGAACATTGTAGGTTTTCTGATAAATACCAGTATTCAAGTGCTTTTCTACCTCCTCCTGTTCCTGCTTATCCCTCTGCTCCCTTACACATTCAGGACAAAATGGGGAGGGTTTGCGTGGTTTATCCTCTCCTGCAATTTTGACAACTCTATCAAGCTGTATCAGATTGGTTTTGTGAATAAGACAAAGCTCCTCTAGTGTCTTTGTTCCTGCGATTATTTCTGATTGTGTCAGCATATAGTCACTCCTTTCTAAAATGGGTTTTCTTGTGTTGGTTTCCAGTCTTCAAAGTTAGTAGGCTCTGGTTGATTGTTGGACTGTTTTTGTTGTTGTCGTTTTTTCTCGTGTTGCTTTACCTGTTCTGCTGTTCTCAATCCTTGACCTTGCCAATTTGAAAGAATTGTCCTAGTGTATCTGATCGACTTGCCTGCGTTCAAGATAGTTACCTCTAGAGCATACAGTAGCAATGGTTGACCGTGAACTTTCAGCAAGTCCTCCACTTCTGCTATCATTGTTCCATTTACAGACATTTCACCAAAAGCCTCTTTCAGTTTTTCAAAGATTGGATTTTTTTCCTCGTCAACTTTTTTCTTGTCTTGTTCTAGATGTAGTTCTTTCTCTATATCTATCTCTTTCTCTATATCTATCTCTGTTGGACATGAGTTGGAAAATGTCAAAGATGGTTGGACTTCTTCCAATTTTACTTTTTTTCGTTGTTCGCGTTTATAATTCGCCCAGTTTGTTTCGCTCTCAACCATGGCTTTTGCTTGTTGCATTTCAGCATTTTTGTCCTCATCAATTTGTATAAGGCCACACTTGGTAAAGTATGCCATAGTCATATCTATATCATCTTCTGATACGTCTAACTTTAGAGCTAACTCCTCCTTGAGATTGTCAAAGTAGCCCTCATAGTACAAGATACAGTCACTTTCTAAGCTTTCAAGCATAAGTCTAATATAGATAACCGTCATAGTATAACCGCCTGGTATGGTTTTTAGTCTCTTGATAAAAATATTGTCAAAGAATTTCTTATCAATCTTTAACCAGAAATATACTTTAGTTTTTGCCACTCTCCACCCCCAAAAATACCAGAATATCACTAACCCTATAAAATATTTTCTTAGTGTCCTCTATCGGTGGTTGGTAACGTTTTAGCCCTATATCCTCCCAACGCTTTAAAGTCTTGTATTCTATGTCTAATTCACTCTTTAACTGTTGGGCTGTGATTAGCCCCGTTGCCCTTGTTTTAGCTTTCTCACGCGCCTCCAGATAGTTCTCTATAAGCTCCAGAATACCCGTTTTTAAGTCTGTTTCACTTTGTGCGGTTAGTTCAAGCCTCATCTCTGTACTTCCTCCAATCTTGTAAATCAGCGGTAAGAAGCGCGTGGATACGCTTATGCTCTTGGTCGTACTGTCTTTGTAGCGGTAGCACTCCAGAAAGTCGTTCGGTTTCATTCTGGGGGATATAGTAGCCCCCTAGCTTGTTATCACGGCCACCACAAATAGGAATGCCATAATCAACCACAAGTTGGCGAATATTCTCCCTAATGGTTCGTACGTCTAAGCCTGTCAGCTTTTCAATGTCTGGCGCTGTGATAGGCAAGTCTATTCCAAGTGGTAACAGCTTGAAAACTTTGTATAGGTGTGGTGGTAGTTGGTTTTTTGTCATGCCTGCACCTCCAGCAGATCCATCCAGTCAATGATCCATTGCTTTCTTTCTTCTTGAGATAGTGTCAAATAACGTTCTTTTTCCTCTTTTGGTATTTTGTTTTCTATAATGCCAATGATAAGCCCATACAGTGCTGGGCGTTGCTCCTTGATTTCCTCAACTACCTGGTCTAGTTTCCTCATGTCCATCCTCCTAATTGTAATATCTGCCTTGTGATTGAATATAAGCCCCGTAACACTCGTTTTTAAGGGGTCTGGTATATTGATTCCCTGACTTGTTTTTGGGCTTGCTATGAAGCTGATAAGTACCTAAATGACGCCATAGGAAAATATTCAGGGGTGTTAGTATTGCTAGTAGCGTCAATGCTGTTTCAATTGTCATTTCTTGCATTTTTTCGCCCTCTCTTGTCTGATGCCTGCAATTTTTCCCATTTTGAATGCATGGGTAATAGTAGCCACCCAAGGATTTTCTGTATCTTCTCCAACTATTTGAGATACTGCAACGATGTCAAATTTTTCTTGATCAGTTAGATCATGAAAAACTGCATTTGTGTGTTCTTGCTCAAAATTCCCACCATAGGTCATTTCTAGCATACTTTCGATAGTCATTAACTTACCTCGTTTTTTTATTGTGTCTGTGTAGTTGCCCTAGTGGGCTTTTCCCGTGTGTAAAAGGCTTGGTTTCTTTACTATACATCTTTCTTATACATTTTTTTTGTAAGCCTAGACTATCCCCAGCGGATAACCGCCCCAAACTTACCAGGTTACCCCGTGGTCATGTAAGCCTGTGCCAAAATAATAGCCTAGCTGTGTGTAATTTTCTTAGGGTGGTTTAGTTCTCACTAATGCCGATACCAGCACCTAATACTTTTCTGCTCCAGTTTTAAGGGTTAGCGCCCTCTGTATGGTCATAATGTCCTAGATATGGTATAATCTAGCTATAAAATATTTCTAAAACCCTTATAGCTTGCCTGCTTATTGTGTTTTAGTATTTTCCTCAAAGGCTTGGAAGTTGGTTGCTCTCAAAGCCTTTTTTTGTTGCTCTCACGCGCCTTGCGGTGCGTTTTTTCTGAATACCATATTTTTAATCTCTTGGTATGTCATGCCTAAGTTGATCATAGCAATAGCCATGTCTTCTAGCGCTTGGTATCTGATAAGCTCTTGACTGTTTAGGCTGTCAATGCCTGTCTTACCGCCACGGTGTGCCACTAGCTGGCGTTTGTTCATTCCAGTAGTTCCCTTTAGTAAAAGGTTTGTAACCGTGCTGTGCGCGTGTTTTGGGGATCCCTGCCATGTTTCAATAGCTTCATGTAGCGCCTTACGCTTGGGCTTCTCTAGTGCCCTCTGGTAGCGAAATTCTGCCACCTCGTCACGCATTTCAAAGAATGCTTTGACTAGTGATGACTTGAAAGCAATAACTGGGGCGGTGTTTCTCAAGAATGTAATGAGTAAAGTCGCTTGTTGTTCGTTTAGAATGTAGTCGCGTTTACTTTGGCCACTTTCTAAAGGTGTCATTTTAAATGCAACCTTTCCGAATTTTTCAAGCTCCGCTAAGTGCTTTCTAATTTGTTCTTTTACTGCGTGATGAGTTATTTCAGCATTATCTGAAATAATACTGCTCAATGTGTACGGCTCTTTCCGTCCGTCCATGTAAACTAATTCCATACTTGCCTGCTCTTCTCTTTACTTTTGCATACTTTGAACTAAAAAAAAATATCTTCTAGTGTAATATCATGGAACAACGGCAGAAGTAGTTGTTTAAACTTCAATTTTTCATCATCACTGAAAGAGTTTTTACCAACTTCTTTATTGTGATAACTTTGTTTTGTCATTCCTAGCTTTTTGCCAAGTTGTTCCTGTGTCAAACCTAACATGTTCCGATAACCTCGAATCTTGTTTTTTCTACTCACTTAATCACCTCCTTTACTTTTGCATACTCAAAGTATAACACTTTTAAAAAATAAATCAATACTTTTGTTTACTTTGTATCAAAAAAAAGTTATTATGTATAAAAAGGGGGTATCGTTTTGGAAATAGATAATGTTGCAGTTGGTAGTAGAATTAAAAGCATTCGTTTAGACAAAGGTGCTACTATGGAAGAGTTTGGTAAAGCTTTTAATACAAGCAAAGGCACTGTTAATAATTGGGAGAAAGGTCGCAATTTACCGAATAAAGAAAACTTGTTAAAAATTGCGAAAATAGGAAACATTTCAGTTGAGCAGTTGCTTTACGGAAGTTCAGGTAAAAGTTACTATAACTGGGATAGAGTAAAAGAGATGTTGAGAACGTTTTCGAATAATGCTCCACTAGATGAACTAGCTATGGAAAATACAAAAAAGGTTGTAGACTTAGCTTATTTTTTAAATCTAGGAATTTTTGAAATCAATGATATTTATCTATTCCAGAAAAATAATCAATCCCCTCTTCAAACTCTTGAAGATTTGCAAGATTATTTTGAAACAGTATCAAACGGATTGCTTACATATTCAGAGAATATAGACGATTTGGAAGCCCAAATGGATATAGAAATACAATCTTCGCTCCTAAATAGTTACGCATATAAAATAAAAAGATATTTAAAAGATGGTATTTGGGCTTCCGATACACTTTCAAATTTACGAGAAAAAGAATTGGAGGAATAGGATTTAGTTTATCCTCCCATTATCTCCTCTATCACGCGCCTAGAAGCCACCTTATCACGTTCAAACACTTCTCTGGTATATTTACCCTGCCAAGCCATTCCACGCGCCTAGGGGCTTTCTAGTGGACTGTGTGGAGTGAAATAAAGTCGGATTTTGTCGGTTGCTGAAAAAATATTAGGTTTTGTTAGGTTTTATATTTTAGCAACCATAGCAAACCATAGCTTCTATATTGGCTGTATGTTAGCATTTGTTAGCATTCAGCGCGTGTTGAACTCTAAAATCTCACCTTTTACAATCCTGTCAAACGCTCCAAAATCGTCTCTATTCGCTTTCGGCACACGACTGGTTATTTACCCTACCCAACAAGAAAAAACGAAAATAGGGCTATTCTCGTAAGCCTACGCATGATAAAACCTTTATAGCTTGCCTGCTGATGGAAAGGATAATCATGAGAATAACTGAAATAAGAAAAAAAGACGGGTCAACCGTCTATCGTGCCAATATCTATCTGGGTACAGATGCCGTTACTGGCAAGAAAGTAAAAACTAGTATAACGGGTAGGACAAAAACAGAGGTAAAATACAAAGCTCAACAAGCTATAACTGATTTTAAAGTAGACGGATCAACTCGTTATCAGAGTGCCACCATTACCAATTACAAAGAATTGGCCGAATTGTGGTGGAATAGCTACAAGCATACAGTAAAACCAAATACCAAAGGGAATATAAAAATATTGCTGAAAAAGCATGTCATTCCACTTTTTGGAAACTATAAGTTAGACAAACTAACTACCCCACTCATTCAAAGCATCATTATCAAGCTAGCAGACAAAGCAAACACTGGGGAAGCCAATGCCTATCTGCACTATGACAAAATCCATGCACTGAACAAACGTATATTACAATATGGGGTTGTCATGCAAGTCCTGCCATACAATCCAGCTCGGGAAGTCATTCTACCAAGGAATGCCAAAAAAGCCACTAGACAGAAAGTTAAACACTTCAACGATAAGGAACTTAAACAGTTTCTTAAGTACTTGGATAGCCTAGACCTATCCAGATACAGAAACCACTATGAAGTTACTTTATACAAGTTTCTGCTGGCTACTGGTTGCCGTATCAATGAAGTACTAGCTTTAGAATGGTCAGATATTGATTTGAACAATGCCACGGTCAGCATCACAAAGACACTAAACCGCTATGGTTCAATCAATTCCCCTAAGTCTAACGCTAGCATACGTGAAATAGATATAGATGCCAATACGGTAGCCATGTTGAAAGAATATAGACGGCGACAAATTCAAGAAGCTTGGAGTCTCGGACGCTCTGAAACGGTTGTATTTTCTGACTTCATTCATGACTATCCAGAGGATAAAACTCTAGGAAACAGACTGACAACACGCCTCAAGAATATAGGGTTGCCTAATATCGGTTTTCATGGCTTCCGCCATACTCACGCTAGTTTACTGCTTAACTCTGGAATACCTTACAAGGAACTTCAACACCGTCTAGGCCACTCCAGAATATCAATGACAATGGACATCTATAGCCACCTTTCAAAAGAGAACGCTAAAAATGCTATTACATTTTATGAGAAGGCACTTGGAAACCTCTAAGGGTGAACAAAAAGGTGAACAAATTGGGTTTACAAAGGTTTACAGTATTGTAAAATGCCTTGATAATACTGGACTTTCAGCATATAAAACCTAAAAGATACCATTTTGTGTTATAATATTCTGTAACGAGGTGACATATGGAATTTAAACTATTTGATGACTACATTACTTTACAGGCCCTTTTAAAAACAACTGGTATTCTTCACTCAGGCGGTGCTATCAAAGGTTTTTTAGAGGAAAATACCATCCTTTTTAATGGAGAAGATGAAAAAAGAAGAGGGAAAAAAATCCGTATTGGTGACACAGTCGCACTACCAGAACATGGTATTACTATAACTGTTATTGCTCCAAGTACAGAAGAAATTCAGCAATACCAAGAAGATCAGGCTGAAAAAGAGCGGGTAGCTGCCATTGTTAAAAAAATGAATCAAAAGAATAAAAAAAACAAGAAACAGGTCCCTCCTTCAAAAAAAACAGCTCAAAAAGCTGATAGAAAACCTGTTCGTTTCCCTGGTACATAAACATGTGGTTGGAACGATTAGCATTAAAACATTTTCGGAATTACAACCATTTAGATATTGAGTTTCACAAAGGACTCAATGTCTTTTTAGGTGAAAATGCCCAAGGTAAAACCAATATGCTAGAATCTATCTATTTTTTAGCCCTGACACGGAGTCATCGAACCCGAACAGATAAAGACCTTCTACAATTTCAGGAAAAAGAATTATCTATTTCTGGAACACTTCATCGTACAAATGGTAAAATTCCGCTTGACATTCACTTGACAGATAAAGGGCGAGTAACAAAAGTCAATCATCTCAAGCAAGCAAAGCTTTCAAACTACATTGGACACATGAACGTTGTTCTCTTTGCACCGGAAGACTTGCAATTAATCAAAGGTGCCCCTGCCTTAAGGAGAAAGTTCATTGATGTCGAATTGGGACAAATCAAACCAATATATCTCTCAGACTTGTCAAGCTATAACCATGTTTTAAAACAAAGAAATGCCTATCTTAAATCTACAGAAACGGTAGACAATACCTTTTTATCTGTATTGGATCATCAACTAGCAGAGTATGGTAGTCGTGTTATCCAACACCGGATTGACTTTCTAAAAAAATTAGAATTGTATGGCAACAGCAAAGTTCAAGAAATCTCAAACCAAAAAGAAACCTTAACCATTCAATATCTATCTTCAGTAAACTTGACTAACTCTGTCAATTTAATTGACACTTTCTTGACAGAGTTAGAAAATAGTCGTAAACGTGATTTATTCAAAAAAAATACAGGTGTAGGACCACACCGTGATGATATTGCCTTCTTTCTAAATGATATGAACGCCCATTTTGGTAGCCAAGGACAACACCGTAGTCTTGTCCTTTCTCTCAAACTCGCTGAAATAGAATTAATGAAAGAAATGACAAGAGAGTATCCGATTCTATTGTTAGATGATGTCATGAGCGAACTTGATAACAGTCGACAATTGAAATTGCTTGAAACAATTACCGATACGATTCAAACATTTATAACTACGACATCTTTGGACCATTTACATAAGCTGCCTGATAATCTTAAAATTTTCCATATTCAAAAGGGAAACATTACCGAGGAGTGAAAGGGTGCTTTACAACAGTTGTCAACTACATTTACATATAAAGAAAGACCCTGTCAACCAGGGTCTTGTTTTTGTTTACTGTACTGAATAGTTTGGAGCTTCGTTTGTAATTTGAACATCGTGTGGATGGCTTTCTTTCAAACCAGCGCCTGACATTTCGATAAACTGAGCATTTTCATGCAATTCGGTCAAGTTGCCAGCACCTACATAGCCCATACCTGAGCGAAGTCCACCAACCATTTGGAATATCATATCTGCAACAGATCCTTTATAAGCTACACGTCCCTCAATTCCTTCTGGAACAAGTTTGTTAGCTTCATTTACAGATGCTTGGAAGTAACGGTCCTTCGAACCTTGTTTCATGGCAGCGATAGAGCCCATACCACGGTAAGTCTTAAATTTACGACCTTGGAAGATTTCTGTTTCACCTGGTGCTTCATCCGTTCCTGCAAACATAGAACCCAGCATAACGGCATGACCACCTGCTGCAAGTGCCTTCACAATGTCACCTGAATACTTGATACCACCATCAGCAATAATGGTTTTTCCATATTCACGCGCAACACCAGCTGCATCATAGATAGCAGTCACTTGTGGTACACCAACACCTGCGATGACACGTGTTGTACAGATTGAACCTGGTCCAATACCGACCTTCACAACATCAACACCAGCTTCATAAAGAGCACGAGCTCCCTCAGCTGTGGCAATATTGCCGGCAATTAAGGTACGAGTTGGGAAGTGTTGACGGATTTCTTTAATCTTACGAAGAACACCAGCTGAGTGACCATGAGCAGTATCGATAACAATCGCATCAGCACCCGCTTCAAAGAGAGCCTCAGCACGTTCAAAAGTATCAGATGTGACACCAACAGCACCCGCAACCAAGAGACGACCAAATTCATCCTTCGCTGCATTTGGGAACTCAATGACTTTCTCAATGTCTTTGATAGTAATCAAGCCTGACAAACGCCCATTTTCATCAACCAATGGCAATTTTTCAATACGATGCTTGTGTAGAATAGCCTCAGCAGTCGCAAGGTCAGTTCCAACTGGCGCTGTTACCAAAGCATCGCTTGTCATGTTTGTAGAAATTGGCTGTGAATAATCGGAAATGAAACGCATATCACGGTTGGTAATAATACCAACCAATTTACGATTTTCCAATGTGTCGACGATTGGCACACCTGAAATACGATAAGTTGCCATTAATTTCTCAGCCTCAGCAATGGTGTGCTCTGGTGTTAGAAAGAATGGATCGATAATGACACCATTTTCAGAACGTTTTACCTTACGCACCTCATCAGCCTGCTCCGCGATAGACATATTCTTATGGATGACACCCAAACCACCTGCACGTGCCATAGCGATAGCCATTTTGCTATCTGTTACAGTGTCCATGGCAGCAGAAATAATCGGAAGATTAAGGGTCAAATTTGGTGCTAATTGTGTTTTTAAATCAATATCGTGTGGTAAAACATGACTTTCAGCCGGAATAAGTAATACGTCATCAAAAGTAAAGCCTTTTTTCAAAAATTTAGTGTCCCAGTTTGACATTTTCTTCCTCTTTTCTTATTTATGTGTAGCTTGATTGCTATTTGTATTTTTATTATGATAACATTTTGAAATCATTTGTCAATCATTATTCGCTTTAATATTGACAATCCTAAAAATTCAGAAAATTCTATTCGGTTTTATCTATAAAAATCGAACGTTTGTTTTTTACTTCTCTGTGATTTAAATGAAAAAAGCAACATTTTTTCAACATTGCTCTTTCATTGTTAACCTTATTTAAAATAGTTGATTCCCATAGCTGATTTCACTTGATCAAGAGTTGTCGCAGCAACTTGACGAGCTTTTTGGCTCCCTGCTTCCAACATTGCATAGACCTGTCCCATATCCTGTGCAAACTCCATACGGCGTTCACGGATTGGTCCTAATTCTCTCTCTAAAATGTCCAGTAAATAACGTTTGGTCTTCACATCCCCCAAACCACCACGTTGGTACTGTTCTTTCATAGCTTCAATTTCAGCACGATCTTCTTCACGTCCGAAAACATCTAGATAATGGAAAACCATGTTTCCTTCAATCTTACCTGGGTCTTCAACACGGATGTGGTTGGGATCAGTGTACATGGACATGACTTTCTTCTTGAGTGTATCCATATCATCTGCCAGATAAATACCATTTCCAAGTGATTTAGACATTTTTGCATTTCCATCAAGACCGGGCAAACGACCGGCTGCCTCATTTTCAGGATAAATGCCTTCTGGCTCTACCAAAACATCTGTTTGGTAAGCATGATTAAAACTACGAACAAGTTCACGAGTCTGCTCAATCATCGGCCTTTGGTCATTTCCAACAGGGACAAAATTTGCCTTGAAGGCTGTAATGTCCGCCGCTTGTGATACAGGATAAACCAAGAAGCCAGCTGGAATTCCTTCGCCAAAACCTTTTTGAGCAATTTCTGTTTTAACTGTTGGGTTACGCTCTAAACGCGCAACAGATACCAAGTTCATGTAGTACATGGTTAATTCTGCCAATTCAGGGATTTGACTCTGAATGAAAATCGTTGTCTTAGCTGGATCAAGTCCTGCCGCTAGATAATCTAGCGCTACGTTTCCAACGGATTCAACAATCTTTTCCGGTTCCTTTGCATGGTCTGTCAAAGCCTGTTGATCAGCTAAAAAGACAAAAAGTTCATGTTGACCTGCATCCTGTAATAAAACACGATTTTTCAACGAACCAACATAATGTCCAATATGTAATTTGCCTGTTGGACGGTCTCCTGTTAGAATAATCGGTTTACTCATAAAATATTCTCCTTTTACATAATAAAAGCCCACGCACAGAAAACTGTGCGAGGGCGTCAAGGACACGGTGCCACCTCACTTATAAGCATTAAATAAGCTTATATCTTTTCGCACATAAGGCCTGCTAGCCGAATCCTTATTTGTTCAGATTCTATTCACTCAGTCCATTCATAAGCGACTCTTGTTTGTTTCCACCAACCACAAACTCTCTAAAAATTATCCACTTACTACTCCTCTGATTGATACCTATTATAACCGCAAAAAATTAGAAAGTCAAGGTCAGTAAAGCCTTGACGCTACCAAGAGAATGATGGATAATAGTATAGAATTATTTTTTGTGGAGCTTATTATGCAACGATTTAAAGAGTTTTTTCTAGTTACCATTGGTACCTTTATCATGGCTGTTGGCTTTAACAGCCTCTTTTTAGCGAATAACATCGCTTCCGGGGGTATAAGTGGTCTGGCTATTAGTATTAACAAATTATTTGAAATAAATCCTGCCACCTTTGTATTTATCGTTAACATTCCCCTACTTATTGCATGTTACGTTTTTCTAGGTAGAACTACCTTTTTGAAAACCGTATATGGTTCTAATATTTACCCATTTTTTCTTAAACTCACAGACTCACTTCCAACACTCACTAAAGATCCGCTATTAGCAGCACTATTTGGTGGTATAATTGTTGGAATAGGAATTGGTCTTGTTTTTCTTGGAAATTCTTCAACTGGCGGTACTGGAATTATTACTCAAATACTCAATAAATTAACCCCGATTCCAATTGGGATTTTAATGGGAATAATTGATGGTATAATCGTTATTATAGGTTTTATTGCTTTTGATCCTGATTCTGTGATGTACTCCATCCTTGCACTGATGACCATCACTTATATTGTCAACTTGATGATGTCCGGTGCTGATTCCTCTCGAAATGTAATGATTATATCGAGATATCATGAAGAAATAAAAGAATACATTACAACAGTTGTTGATCGAGGTGTTACTGAATTTCCTGTTGTTGGTGGGTTTACAGGTAAAGAACAACGAATGCTGATGACAATCGTTTCACGTCCAGAAATTCAAAAACTTGAAACAAATATTCTTGCAATCGACGATACTGCATTTCTAATTGTCATGCCAGCAACTCAAGTTAAAGGACGTGGATTCAGTCTTCAAAAAGACCACAAACAGTATAATGAAGATATTTTGATTCCAATGTAATTCATTGAAAATTCAAGTTCTTTCTAGTACAATAAAACTAATAGACAGAAAAATAGGAGAAACTATGCTTACAGTATCAGATGTGTCGCTACGTTTCAGCGATCGTAAATTATTCGATGATGTCAACATTAAGTTTACAGCAGGAAATACCTATGGATTGATTGGTGCTAATGGTGCCGGAAAATCTACATTTTTAAAAATCTTAGCAGGAGATATCGAACCAACAACTGGCCATATTTCCCTTGGTCCAGATGAACGACTTTCTATCCTTCGTCAGAACCATTTCGACTACGAAGATGAACGTGTGATTGACGTCGTTATCATGGGAAATGACCAACTTTACAGCATCATGAAAGAGAAAGATGCCATCTATATGAAGGAAGACTTTTCTGATGAAGATGGTGTCCGAGCTGCCGAGTTAGAAGGTGAATTTGCAGAACTTGGTGGATGGGAAGCTGAAAGCGAAGCTTCACAGTTACTCCAAAACCTCAACATCTCAGAAGACCTTCACTACCAAAATATGAGCGAATTGACAAATGGTGAAAAGGTCAAAGTTCTCTTAGCCAAGGCGCTTTTTGGTAAACCCGATGTTCTTCTTTTGGACGAGCCAACCAACGGTTTAGATATCCAATCCATCAACTGGTTGGAAGACTTCCTCATTGATTTTGAAAATACCGTCATTGTCGTATCCCATGACCGTCACTTCTTAAATAAAGTATGTACACATATGGCTGATCTTGACTTCGGTAAAATCAAGATTTTTGTTGGTAACTACGACTTCTGGAAACAATCAAGTGAGTTGGCTGCCCGTTTACAAGCAGATCGAAATGCAAAGGCAGAAGAAAAAATCAAAGAATTACAAGAATTCGTTGCCCGTTTCTCTGCTAATGCATCTAAATCCAAACAAGCCACTTCACGTAAAAAAATGTTGGATAAAATTGAATTAGAAGAAATCATACCCTCTAGCCGTAAGTATCCATTTATCAACTTCAAATCAGAACGTGAAATCGGTAATGACCTCCTAACAGTTGAAAACTTAAAGGTTGTCATCGATGGTGAAACGATTCTTGACAATATCAACTTTATCTTACGTCCAGGTGACAAGACTGCTCTTATTGGTCAAAACGACATCCAAACAACTGCTCTCATTCGGGCGCTTATGGGCGATATTGAATATGAAGGTACTGTCAAGTGGGGTGTCACTACTAGTCAATCCTACTTACCAAAAGACAATACTCGTGACTTTGATACAAACAAATCTATCCTTGATTGGCTCCGTCAATTTGCCAGCAAGGAAGAAGATGACAATACCTTCTTGCGCGGTTTCTTGGGACGTATGCTCTTCTCAGGAGATGAGGTTAACAAACCTGTAAACGTCTTGTCAGGGGGCGAAAAAGTGCGTGTGATGTTGTCAAAACTCATGCTCCTTAAATCAAACGTATTGGTCTTAGATGATCCAACCAACCACTTGGACTTGGAGTCAATTTCCAGTCTGAACGATGGTTTGAAAGCTTTTAAAGAATCCATCATCTTTGCCAGCCATGACCACGAATTTATTCAAACTTTAGCAAACCGTATCATCGTCATTTCTAAAAATGGCGTGATTGACCGAATCGACGAAACTTATGATGAATTTTTGGAAAATGCTGAAGTACAAGCTAAAGTACAAGAACTTTGGAAAGCATAATAAAAAGAGGCTGGGCAGAAAGTCCAGCCTCGCTTCTCAGAGTTCGTGTCAACATCTCAGCGCAGTGGTTGATTGGCTTTAACAGTCTGGGAGATTGTTAAAGGTAGGAGATAAGATTTGCACAGCAAATCTCAGCAGTTCGTGTTTCACACTCCAAATCTGACCACTACGGCTGATGCGAACGAGTTCGCTTCATTTCCAACCTCCAACAGTCACTACTCTGACTGTTGGAGCTGTGCGGGGGTGGGAGTTTAAAAGGTCTGGGAGACCTTTTAAAGTTGGAGATATAAGCTGACGGCAGTCAGCTCACATAAATTGAAGTCTGGGATAGACTGTTTCAGCTCAACAACTTAAAACGAAAAATTGTTGACGAACTCTTTTTAGACTGGTCGAGTTCTTTCCCACTCCATTTTCTTTTAAATCTATGAAAAAAATATTTACAAAAACATCCATTTATTACCTCTTATCTTTCCTTATCCCGCTAACTATTATTTCTATTGTCTTGGCATTTCAAGGAATTTGGTGGGGAAGTGACACAACTATATTAGCAAGTGATGGCTTCCATCAGTATGTTATATTTAATCAAACATTGCGAAATGCTTTACATGGAGATGGCTCAATATTTTACACATTTACTAGCGGTTTGGGCCTGAATTTCTACGCATTGTCTTCGTATTATTTAGGTTCTTTCCTATCTCCCATCGTTTTTTTCTTCAATATACAGTCTATGCCAGATGCCCTCTATCTTGTCACTATTGTCAAGTTTGGATTGATAGGGTTGTCAACTTTTGTCAGTTTAAAAGGCATTCACCAATATTTAAAAGAAGAGTGGGCATTGCTACTTTCTACTAGTTTTTCCCTAATGAGTTTCAGTACTAGTCAATTAGAAATTAATAACTGGCTGGATGTTTTTATTCTTCTTCCGATCATTCTTCTGGGTTTACATCGATTATTAACGGGAAAAGGACAAATCATTTATTATCTAGCTCTGACATGCTTATTTGTACAAAACTATTACTTTGGTTACATGACCGCTATTTTTCTAATCATTTGGACACTCGTACAATTGTCTCGGTTAAAGGGGCAGAAATTGAAAAGATTTGTAAACTTTACACTTGTGTCAATCTTATCTGCATTGAGTAGCTTGTTCATGTTGTTGCCAACCTATCTTGATTTAAAAACTCACGGCGAGACATTTACAAATATTGTCAACCTAAAAACAGAAGATTCTTGGTATCTTGACTTCTTTGCCAAAAACTTAGTAGGTAGTTTCGACACGACAAAATTTGGATCCATTCCTATGATTTCTGTTGGTTTAGTCCCACTGATTCTAGCTTTGCTATTCTTCACATTAAAAGGTATCAAACCAATTGTAAAGCTATCTTACAGCCTATTCTTTACACTCATTATTTCAAGTTTTTATTTACAGCCACTAAATCTTTTTTGGCAAGGAATGCATGCTCCGAATATGTTTTTATATCGCTATGCATGGGTTCTTTCAATAGGTATCATCTACCTAGCTGCTGAAACTGTTGTACGTTTGGATCAAATTAACTTAAAACACTTCACATTAGTTATTTCATTTCTATTTATTGGATTTTTATCCACTTACTTTTTCAAAAATCATTACGACTTTC
Organism: Streptococcus sp. VTCC 12905; assembly: GCF_049893385.1. NCBI lineage: Bacteria > Bacillati > Bacillota > Bacilli > Lactobacillales > Streptococcaceae > Streptococcus > Streptococcus sp. VTCC 12905. Next base: position 38,789 of record NZ_JBMVJC010000018.1, read on the forward strand.
TAGTGGATGTCAACTTCTTATTGACACTAGAATTTTTGATTGCATACTTTATTCTTTTTATTGCTATCCTAGGCTACAAGTCATCCTACAAATGGATAACTTCCACCATAGTAATATTTAGTCTCTTAGAAGTCGGAATTCATACTTATTACCAAGTGCAAGGCTTATCGGACGAGTGGCATTTTCCTAGTCGTTCTAACTATGAAGAAAAGTTGTCAGAAATTGACAGTCTTGTAAAGTTTACAGCAGAGAGCAATGATTCGTTTTATCGAATGGAGCGTCTCTTGCCTCAAACAGGTAATGATAGTATGAAATTCAATTATAATGGTATTTCTCAATTTTCTTCCATAAGGAACAGAGCATCTAGCTCAACATTAGATAAACTTGGTTTTCGATCTGATGGTACTAATCTGAACCTTCGATACCAAAATAATACTATTATAGCTGATAGTCTATTTGGAATAAAGTACAACTTAGCAACCAGCAATCCAAATAAGTATGGTTTTTCGTTAAGCCAGAGTCTTGATACAATTAGTCTCTACGAAAATTCTTTTAGCCAAGGGTTAGCTATTCTAACGGATGGAGTTTACAAAGATGTCAAGTTTACGAATTTAACTCTTGACAACCAAACAAACTTCCTAAATCAATTGACTGGGTTATCACAGAAATATTATTATTCACTTAAAGACATTGAATCACAAAATACTGTTGAATTGGGCAATCGAATGACTGTCAATAAAGTTGAAACTGAGGATGCTGCAAAAGCTACTTTCATTGTTGCAATTCCTGCAAATAGTCAGGTATATTTAAATTTACCAAATATTACTTTCTCAAATGATAATCAAAAAAGAATTATTATCACTGTAAACAATCAGTCAAGTGAGTTTACAATTGATAATGCTTTTTCCTTTTTCAATATTGGAAATTTCTCTACCGATACAGTGGCTCAGATAGAAGTTTATTTTCCTGAGAATAACCAAGTTTCATTTGATTTGCCACAATTTTATCGATTGGATTTACTAGCTTTCCAACAAGCAGTATCTATACTCCAAGAAAAAAACATTGATACACGCGCAGATGGTAATAGAGTCACAGTAAATTTTGAAACAAGTAAAGAAGCTTCTATCCTATTAACCCTTCCTTTTGATAAGGGATGGAGTGCAACCATTGATGGCAAGCCAGTAGATATTCAAAAGGCTCAAAATGGTTTTATGAAAGTAAATGTAGAACCTGGTCAAACAAAACTCGTTTTAACCTTTATTCCACAAGGTTTTTATGTCGGTTTACTGATTTCTTTTGGGGCTATTTTCGTATTTTGTACTTATCAGTTTCTTCGATTTCATTATCTTAAAAACCGAGAAAAATAATGAACAGCTCCCTGTCAAGTGGACAATGAAATAATAAAAGATTAGGCGACGGCCTTGTTCCTCATTTCAAGAGGGGCAAGGCCGTTTTTGCGCTCTTGAAAACGTTGATGATTGTAAA
>NZ_JBMVJC010000019.1:0-39845 GCF_049893385.1 Streptococcus sp. VTCC 12905
AGATTTTGAAGAACAACAAAAAATAGGGGCATTTTTCAAAAAGATAGACGAGACTATCACCCTTCATCAGCGTAAGTCGTAGAAGGATTGGATATGATGAATAAAATTACACGAGAAACCTTACTTCACGAATATTTTAAACAATGGACCAGGCTATTTAAAGAGGGGGCGGTTCGACCGATTACTTTGGAAAAGTATAGAAATAATTATGTTCATTTGAAAAATATTGTTCCTGATTTGGCTCTTTATCAGTTAGATAGGACGACCTATCAGCAAATTTTGAATGACTATGCTTTGACCCATGAACGTCAGACAGTTATTGACTTTCATCACCAGCTCAAGGGTGCGGTCTTGGATGCTGTTGATGAGGGTTATATTGACCGAGATCCGACCCGTAAAGTGGTTTTTAAGGGCAAGGCACCAAGAATTAAAAAAATGAAATACCTAAATCAGTTTGAACTCCACAACGTCCTTTCTGATTTGGACTTGGAGTGTCGGATCAACTGGGACTGGCTGATTTTGCTCATTGCGAAGACAGGGCTGCGATTTTCAGAGGCTTTAGGTCTGACACCAGCTGATTTTAACTTTGTTCAGCAGAATGTTTCCGTTACAAAGACATGGAATTACAAGGGGAATGGTGGTTTTTTACCTACAAAAAATAAATCTTCCATGCGGAAAGTGCAGATTGATTGGCAGTTGAGTATGCAATTTCAGCAACTCATCAAAGACTTACCCCAGGATAAGCCCATTTTTGTCAATGGTTCAGTCTGCAACTCCACTCCAAATAAGTGGTTGGAGCGCCACTGCAAAAATGTGGGTGTACCAGTCATTTCCATCCACGGGCTTAGACATACCCATGCCTCTCTTTTGATGTATGCAGGTGTTTCAATAGCTAGTGTGTCCAGGCGATTGGGACACTCCTCCATGACAACCACCCAAAAAGTCTATATGCATGTCATATCGGAACTTGAAAATCAAGATACAGATTTAGTCATGCGTTACCTATCTGGCTTAAGCTAGACATCAAATCGACTTACGCTGATGAAGGGTGATGTGGCGGTCCAGGGTGGAGAAGAAAGTGCCGATTTGATTTTCTTCCTGAATATCATATGGAAAATATATCCTGTACGCACTCAATTGAGGAACTGTTAATTGAGGGACACCTGTCGATTCAACTGTAACACCATGGAGATTTATTGCGTTTTCTAAAAAATAATGATTATGTTTTGAACGAATTGCTAAAAGCCTAACTACAGGAGTAAAATCGGTTTCTCTTGCCTTAGCAAATCCAACTTCCCCTCGACCAGTAACTGTCACAGCAGGACCATTTACTCGATAAAAATCATCATAATACCCAACAATTCCATCACCAGAATGCGAATTTGCATAAATAGGATATTTTCCAAATTCAACTACTTTATTTTTATCAATATCACCTCCTGCAATTATTTCAATTACAGTATCCCCCAACTTCCGCAGTTCCCAAGCGTCTGCATTTTCAAACTCTTTAAAGCGGCGTTTGGGGATATTTTTATCTTTGTTCGGCATTGCTATATTCCCCCAACTTCTTTCGATTTTTCTTTCGTTTTCGGAAAATCGCAGAAAATGACTGTTAATGATTTTCTTTCACAGGATTTTTGGGCTATAAAATAGCTCTTGTTGAAAGTTTGTTTCATCATCTTCATGATAATACCACCAGCTCTTTCATCAGATTTTCAAGTTCTCTTTCAAGCAGGGCTATTTCCGCATCCATGTCGTCCAAGGTTTCAGCATAGCGATTATGGAGTTCTTCGATAATAGCAATCTCAGCTTTTAATGGCAATTCAACCAGTTCCAATGCCTTGTCCGTCACCTGACCAAACCATTTCTTATAGAGTAGCTGATCAACTTCCTCATCTGTCAAGACTTGGATGCGGTTTGACACCAGTTCCTTGAGTTCCTGTTCCTTGGTCTTGATTTCCTTGGCTACTGTCGACTTCTCCTTGGCTAGATCATCCACTTGTTTCAAGAAGTCAAATTCTGTAGAGCCTTTTACTGCTTCTTTCAGAGCAGCCTTGACCAATTTGCCTTCAAAACTATCCAGTGCTTCGCCGTCTTCATTCTTTTTCAAGACATCAAAGAGGGCATTATACTCTTCGCTAGCGTAAGGGCTTTCTAAAAATTATACCACGTTACAAAATAAAATTCTTTATTTATCTTGAACGATATACTGACTTTGCTTATCATTTTTCATGCTTCCAAAAATCTTCTAATCAGCTAACAAACTACAAATCAGCCGACTAATCCATCGACTGAAAGCTCTCAAGCAAAAACTTCTTTATACTTATTTTATTTTGAATGCAATAACATACAAAAATGTTATCTAACTTGACTATTTTAATGCGACAAGTATTAAAATCATCGACCAATCATTAGAATAAAGACCTACATAAGAGAAATATACTGACCAATTAGTTCATTATTTGTCATCTGGAAATAAAAATAGTACCTAATCACTTCCATATTCATTTTCGGGACAAAAATGTCCTGTTGAAAAGATAGGATAATTGCTATCATAGTACCATCACATAAGAAATGAGGATAGCTGATGACAGCAAAAAAGGAAAATCACTCTACATCAAACACAAGCACACAAATAAGTAAAGTGAAACCATTACCACTGCAAAAGTTGGACAATAGCAACTTCTACCAACTTAATGCTCGCAGCCTAAAAACGCTACAACAAAGTCAAATACCTTACAGTCAGGACAACCATTTGACTCTTGCAATAGATAAGTGGCAAGTGTCCTTCAACCAATACCAAAAAGCCATCAATCAAGATAGGGGCAAAGAAATAACAAAAAAGATTCAGGATGCCAACCAACTCCGTAACAGCGACTTTTCTATTTTCAAACGTAGTCTAGCTGCCTTCGAAACGAGCAAAAGACAATCTGAAAAAACTGCTTATAGTAAATTAACAGAAATTGTAAAACCTTTCCGAGAAATACATAGACTTGATTATGAAAAAGAAAGTCTAGAACTGGACAAACTATTTAATCGTTTATCCAGTCCAGAAGCAATTGAATATATCGAAATCCTTGGTTTAAAAAGATTTTTTGAGAACCTGAAAGAAAGTCAGCAGGAATTTGAAACAGTTTTCTCCAACACTACTGACATTCGCAGCAAAGTTAATCGCTATGATACCTATCAAATTCGTAAAAATCTCCAATCTGCTTATCTCCGAGTTTTAAAACTCTGTGAAATCCTGGTGGAACTCCATGGTCAGTCTCTCTACTCCGAACTCATTACACTTTTCAATACTAGTAGACAATACTACATCGAACAACTTTCACACCATTCAAATAAAGTTGCCAAAAATGATAAAAATATCATTTTACAACTCCCAGAACCGATCCTTCATCCCTAATCCTTTTACTTATATCTAAACCTTTTTATCAATAATATCTCCAATACCTTATCACAGAAAACCAGCCCTAAGTGAATCTCTTAGGACTGGTTTTCTTGTATTAAAGTATTTTCTCTAAAAGTCCCCTACACTTTCCACACCGGTATTTCTTTAGATCAATGCGGCGCTTTCGCTGGTAGGCTTGGGCACAGGACTGACAGATATAAAGCAGACTAGGCTTGGTAGCTTGTTCCAGTTTAGGAGCATAGCGCAGGCCGTCCACCGCAGCCAGCAGTTTCTTGAAATCCGTATCTCCATGCCGATAACCCTTCTTCTCATAGTAAAGATGGTAATGGCAGAGTTCATGGCGGACAATCTTTCTAAAAACTTCCAACCCTTGCTCCTCCAGATGTTTGGGATTAAAATCCAAGTGGCCATCCTTTGGGAAGAAACGACCACCTGTCGACCGTAATCGGCTATTCCAAAGAGCTACATGTCGAAATTCTTTACCGAAGTCCTCTACAGATACCTGCTGAACATAGTCAGTGAGATTCACGGGGAGCCACCAAGGTCAAATTAACCTTCTCACGTTGCTGATCAAGTTTATGAACCCAAACTGTCACCAAATCACCAACAGATACAACTTGACTTGGATGCTTGATGAAATTCTTACTCATGTTTGATATATGAATCAGCCCATCTTCGTGAATACCAATGTCCACGAAAGCACCAAAGTCTACCACATTCCGGACCACACCTTCCAACTTCTGACCAATTTGCAAATCCTTAAAATCAAGAACATCTTGACGAAGAACTGGCGCTGCAAATTCATCACGCAAATCACGCCCAGGCTTGAGCAAGTCAGCGATAATATCTTTCAACGTTTCCTGACCGACACCAATTTCCTCTGCCATCTTTTCAATAGAAATTTGTTTTAATTTTTCCTGCGCAGCAACATCTAAGTGGTCAATTTCTAGCAGTTTTAACAACGTCTCTACAGCCTTATATGACTCTGGGTGCACGCCAGTATTGTCCAAAAAGTTTGTTCCATCTGGAATACGCAAGAAACCAGCTGCCTGCTCAAAAGCCTTATCTCCCAAGCGAGGAACTCTTTTAAGCTGTTGACGAGAAGTCAGAGCACCATTTTCTATACGATACGTGACAATGTTTTCTGAAATAGTTTTATTGAGGCCAGCCACATGTGAAAGAAGAGCAGGACTTGCAGTATTGACATTGACCCCGACCTGGTTAACAACTGTATCAACGACAAAATCTAGACTGTCAGACAAAAGTTTTTGATTGACATCATGTTGATACTGTCCAACACCAATCGATTTTGGATCAATTTTAACCAACTCAGCCAATGGGTCTTGCAGACGGCGTGCGATGGAAATAGCAGAGCGTTTTTCTACCGTTAGGTCTGGAAATTCGGTTCGAGCCAGTTCAGATGCGGAGTAGACAGAAGCTCCGCTCTCATTTACAATCACGTAAGAAACCGTCGGAAAATCTTTCAACAAATCAGCAACGAAAGCTTCCGATTCTCGGCTAGCTGTCCCATTCCCGATGGCAATAATTTCCACCTGGTATTGACCAATTAAGTTGGCCAACTTTTCCTTTGCCTGAGCAATCTGGGCCTGAGAAGCTGGCTTGACTGGATGAATCACTTGTGTCGTCAGTAGCTTACCAGTCTGATCTACGACAGCTAACTTAGCACCAGTACGAAAGGCAGGGTCGAAACCTAAGACAATTTTTCCTTTTAATGGCGGAACGAGAAGCAAGTTCCGAAGATTCTCTGAAAAGAGAGCAATCGCCCCTTCTTCTGCACTTTCTGTCAACTCTGTCCGAACGCGCCGCTCCATAGCTGGGATAATTTTTTTCTTAACTGCCTGATTGATTGCATCTGCTATATAAGCATTTTTCTGCGGAAAACGAACCTCAAAGAAACGAATTATCTTATTCAAATTGTGTTCAAAATGAACTTTAAGAACGCCCAATTTTTCTCCACGATTCAAAGCTAAGGTACGATAACCCTGCATTTTCGCAACTTTTTCAGAAAAATCGTAATACATTTGGAACACAAACTTTTCATCAGCAGCTTGGTCTTTTAATTCAGAATAGAGACTCGAATTTGTTTGAATTTCATGATAGGTCCATGCACGGAGCTTTGGATCTTCCGAAATAGCTTCTACAAGAATATCAACAGCACCTACAAGACAAGCTTCAGGCGTGTCAAAACCTTCACAAACAAAATGAGTTGCTTGATTTTCCAAATCTGCTACGTTTTGTAAAATAAGACGTGCTAGTGGGAATAATCCAGCTTCACGAGCTATTGTGGCCTTTGTGCGACGTTTTTCTTTATAGGGTAAATACAGTTCTTCCACATCCGCTAACTTTTCTGCTTCTTCAATCGCTTGACGGAGCTGATCGGTTAATTTCCCTTGTTCTTCAATCTTTGCTAAAACCGTCGCCTTACGCTCAGCCAGAGCTGTTAAAGCCTTGTTACGATCAATAATTGATTTGATGACCACTTCGTCGAGGTTTCCTGTTGCTTCCTTACGATATCGGGCAATAAAAGGAATGGTGTTTCCCTCTGCAGTGAGCGTCAAGACTGTATCAATTTGTTTTAAACTAACACCCAATTCTTGGGCAATTTTCAAATATTTTTCTTCCATAAACACTATTATAGCACGAAATCGGCCTTGGTTGACAACAGAAAAAAGAGCTTTTAAATTCTCTTTTACCTCAGGTTTGTGACTCCTACTAGAAATTTTGGGGGAATTTTATTTGAATGGAATCGTGTCTAATTCTTGAAAACCATACCATATTTTTATACAATGAGAACGTTAGAAAAAGAGAGGAGCACTATGTTGATTGTATTAGCCGGAACGATTGGAGCAGGAAAAAGCTCATTAGCTACAGCTCTCGGAGAACATCTTGGAACCGATGTTTTTTATGAAGCCGTTGATCAAAACCCTGTTTTGGACTTGTACTACCAAGATCCTGAGAAATACGCATTTTTATTACAGATTTACTTTTTAAACAAACGATTCCAATCCATTAAAGAGGCCTACCGAGCAGATAATAATATTCTAGATCGTTCTATTTTTGAGGATGAGTTATTTCTAACTCTTAATTATCAAAATGGCAATGTCACAAAAATGGAGCTAGAAATCTATAAAGAATTATTAGCAAATATGTTGGAGGAACTAGAAGGGATGCCTAAGAAATCTCCAGATTTATTGGTTTACATCGATGTATCTCTTGAAACCATGTTGAGTCGAATCCAACTGCGTGGTCGCTCCTACGAACAGGTAACAGCAAATCCTGAACTTCTTGAGTATTATAAACAGGTCCATTCTGCCTATCCAATTTGGTACCAAGATTATAAAGCCTCTCCTAAAATCCGAATTGATGGAAATCAGTTCGATTTTGTAAACAATCCACAAGATTTAGAAACTGTGCTTATGACAATTGATCATGAATTAAACCGTTTGGGGCTTTTAGAAAAATAATTCTCTAAATAGAAAACAATCCAAGCAATCATAGCTAGGATTGTTTTTTTATTATAAGCGTGTGTATCCTGGAATACGTTTCATCACTGATTCAATAACAACTGCCCCAATTAACAGGGATAACAATTCACCTAAACCTGTAGTTAGCCAAGTCAAGAAGAAAGGTGCTTGATACATGATGTTTAGTTCTAATGCAATGGTAAACATCGTTGCAGCAAAGAAAAATGAAAAATAGAAAAATGCTTTGTTCATCCAGCCATTAAAAAGATATTCTTTTTTATAGCGTTCAAACAGAAGGACACCGATACTTACAAAGAGTAAGGTAGAGAGTCCACCAACCAGTAGATCAACAACCCCATATACCATCAGATTGGAAATCATACATCCAATTGTCACAGCAAGAATATATTTTTTATGATAAAAACCTAAAAAATTCAACATTTCTGAGATTCGGAACTGTACAGCACCAAACGAAATGGCATTTAAAGGTGGGGTAACAGTTAGTGCAATATAAATTGCAGCAACAAGAGCAACTTCCGCCAAATCACGGGCGGACCATTTAGATGTATTCATCCTGATTCTCCTTTAGCAAAATGCTTGTAATATGCTTGGGTAAAGTGAGTAAGCCCCAAGGGTTGTTGCACATAACTATCAACAACGTTGATAAGTATAGCATATTTTATAAAAAAATGATAGACTTGACGTATGAAAAATATTATGAAAAAAACATTCCAGAACGAAGTTATCCTTTATTTAATATTTGGTGTTGCTGCAACCTTAGTGTATATGGTCGCCCGGATCCTATTATTTGCCTTTCTCAATCAAGTAGTCCTTGTTGCTTTTCTTGCTAATGTTATCGCCATATTGTTTGCTTTTATTACAAATGACCAAATCGTCTTTCGGCAAGAATCTAGGGGATGGAAGAAAAGATTTCTTAAGTTTGTATCTGCCAGACTTGTTACTATGGTACTAGATATGCTTCTGGCATTTCTCTTAGTACAGGCTTTCCCAGGCATTATCGGTCAATTTGTAAACAATGACCTTTCCCTTGTCAATGCCATTGCAACACTCTTCTCACAAGTCTTAGTGATTGTACTCAATTATGTTTTGAGTAAACTGTTTGTATTTAATAGTAAGAAATGAGGCTCCAACTGGAACCTCATTTTTTACTAAAAATGAAGAAAAAATATACGACTGTCAAACTTCATATAAAAAACGAGCACCCTCCAACTAGAGGTTACTCGTTTTTTTATATTTTGATTTAGCACGCTTAAAGATTGAAACAATATCTCCGTCTCTTGACTGGATATCACCTAATTTTAATTTGTGAACACTTGCATTAACGACTGCACCTATGATTAGAATCTGGGCCATAAAAATAAACCAGACCATAAATACAAGAAATATTGCTGCTGTTGCCGAACGGAAATCTGATAATTTATTTGCATAGTTATCCAAATACAGTGAAAACAACTTACCAGTTGTTGCCATAATAAATAGAACAAAACCAGCCCCAGGGAAAACATACCAAATTTTAGGTATCCGAACATTTGGCGAAAAATAATAGAACATAATCAGTGCCGCAAACAGTGCTAGGTAGGCAATCGGTTGTGTTTGTCCTAAAATAATATCCAACCAACCATTTTCCAGATTGAAATATTTATCTATATAAGAAAAAATGGCTTGACCAAATGTCACACTCGCTATGCTCAATCCTATGATTATTTGCAAACCAATCCCCAAAAAGATACCTACTAGCCGACCAACAATGACATCACGATGATTTTCCATACCATATGCCTTATTAACAGCCTTTTGTAAAATCATCATACTATTTGAAAGGGTCCATAAAGTCGTAAGAATAGCAATACCTAACCAAGAACTTGAGGGTTTAGTTAGAATATTGGTCACAAAATTTGAAACAGTCGGATAGATTTTTTCAGGAATAAATTCTGCTAATACTGATAGAATCGCATCCACATCAAAAGGAAAATAAGGCAATAAATTGGCTAAGGTCAACAGAATCGGAAAAATGGAAATCAGAAGATAATAAGCTACCGCCACACTCGTTATCTCAATTTCCGCCGATTTGTAATAGGAAAAAAAGGTTGAAAAGAATGTTTTCAGTCCTTCTAGTTTTTTGAATTTGCTCATTCATTCAACCTCATACTTTCCTTCTCTAATTGATTTATACTCAATGAAAATCAAAATCAGACTCGCTCCAAAGGTTTGGGGAACCGTTGGAGGTTGTAAATTGAGCAAACGTAGTTCGTGTCGATATGATGCAAATAGAACCCTGTTACTTTTTTATTTAAAGGTAACAGGCTGAAAGGCTCCACTGGAGCCTTTCACTCATCAAATCAAGTCAACAACGTCGGCTTTTGATTTTCGAAGAGTATTAATAAGTTCCTTCTTCACCTTGACTAGTCAAGATAAGTGGACCATCTTTTGTAATCACAAATTGGTGCTCATATTGACAAGATAAGCCACCATCAAGTGTTTTGTGAGCCCAACCAGTCTTCATATCCGTATCGATTTCCCAAGTCCCAGTGTTTATCATTGGCTCGATAGTCAAAACCATGCCTTCACGCAAGCGAAGACCACGACCCTTTGTTCCATAGTGGGGAACCATTGGTTCCTCATGCATGGTTGGACCAACGCCGTGACCCACCAAGTCACGAACAACACCGTAGCCAAGACCTTCCGCATATTCTTGAATGGCTGCGCCAATATCACCGATACGATTGCCAACAACGGCTTGCTCAATACCGCGGTACAAACATTCCTTGGTTACATCCATCAAGTTTTGCACTTCTTCAGAAACCTGACCGACTGCATAGGCCCAACAAGAGTCTGCTACTCCACCACGGTAGGTTTGAGTGATTTTCTTCATAGCCTTGACATCATTAAAGTTGAGCTTAGAAACATCAACTACCGCTTTGTCTAAGGGCTCACTCAAAACCATATCAACCTTCAATAAGTCACCTTCTTTTAGCTCGTAGTGACGTGGGAAAGCATGAGCAACTTCATCATTCAATCCACAACACGTCGCATAAGGATAGTCCATTAATTCACCATCAACTCCAATTTGAAGTGGCAGAACATTTTTTTCCTTACATATTTTACGAACATACTCTTCCACTTCCCACATGTCCACACCTGGCTTGATGATGTCACGTAATCCAATATGGATTCCTGACAAAACTTCACCAGCTCGACTCATGGCATCGATTTCTCGTTGTGATTTAATTGTAATCATTGATTTTCCTCGTACATTTCTAAATTAAAATCTGCCTTTTTCAAGCTAAATTTCAAGTAATTTCTCATTTTATGACTATAACGGTCACTTCCACGATAGTGGTTAATTTGCACAAAGCCAGCTTTTCTAGCCACCCTTTGACTAGCCACATTTTCCTCATGAGTGATAATTACCAACTCTTTTAAGCCAACTTTATAAAAAGACAGATACACTAAATTTCGTACTGCCTCTGTCATCAACCCTTGTCCCCAGTGGCTCTTTTTAAGAAAATAGCTAAGCTCCGCAGTTTGTAAATATTCATCCAACTTTTCAAAACAAAGAGCACCAATCATTCGACCAGAGTTTTTTTCTATTAATGCCCAATTTCCTAATGGCGAACGGATAAATTTTTCAACCATTGTCGCAACAGCAGTCTCTTTGTCCTTCAAAACTGGAAAAATAAATGGAAGATTCTCAGCATGCGACACTATTGTATAAAAATCCTCACCATCCTCGTAAGAAAATGGTCGCAAAACGAAATGATCCGTTTCAAAACATGCAAATTTAGCTAACTGTATCCAAATTGTCATAGTGTACCCAAGGGACTGAGAATTGCTCCCAGCCCCAATATATTTCATTTATTAAATCATTACATTCTAAAGATGCAATTCTCTACTAGATCAACTAGTCCTCAATCAACTGAATATCTGCACCAAGCTCTGTCAACTTTTCAATAATATTTGAGTAGCCACGCAGAATAAACTCAATATTTGTAATTTCTGTTCGACCTTGAGCCATTAGACCAGCAATAACCATCGCCGCACCAGCCCGTAAATCTGTTGCTTTAACTGAAGACCCTATTAGTTGATTGGGACCTTCAAAGGCAATATGATTGCTTCGTGTTGAAATTTTTGCTCCAAGATTAGCCAATTCCTGCACGTGTCCAACACGTTTTTCATAAATTGTGTCCACGATAGTTCCGGTACCTGTAGCTTTAAGGAGTAAGGGGGTAATAGGTTGTTGCAAGTCTGTCGCAAAACCTGGATAAGGGGAAGTTTTGATATTGACAGCCTTTAATGTTTCTTGTTTTTCAACAAAAATACTGTCTTCAGAGATTGTCATGCGCACACCCATCTCTTGCAGTTTAGCGATGTAACTCTCCAAGTGTTCGTATAGAACATTATCTACAGTAATTCCTTCACCAACTGCAGCAGCTAAGGCGATATAAGTCCCTGCTTCGATACGATCAGGAATAACTTGATGGCGAGTTCCTTTAAGGTGATCTACACCATCTATTGTAATAATATCTGTACCTGCCCCGCGAATACGAGCCCCCATATTGTTTAGCAGAGTTGCCACATCAATGATCTCAGGTTCACGTGCTGCATTTTCAATAACAGTACGACCTTTCGCTTTAACAGCAGCTAAAATCGTATTGATTGTTGCGCCAACACTGACAACATCCAGGAATATATGAGCCCCTTGAATCCGTTGTCCATTGGTTGCTAGGCGCATATATTCACCCTCATAGTTTGTCTCAGCTCCCATAGCAGCGAAGGCTTTAAGGTGCAAATCAATCGGACGTGGACCTAGATCGCATCCACCAGGTAACCCAACGACTGCTTTCCCATAACGGCCTAAAAGAGATCCGTAAAAATAATAGGATGCACGCAGACTATTGATTTTCCCAAATGGCATTGGCATATCTTGAACACCACGTGGATCTATTTCCAAAGTCTCTCCATCTCGCTTGACGGTTGCCCCCATCGTCTCCATGATATCAATTAAGCTATCAACATCCGAAATAGCAGGAACTCCATCCAAAACGACAACATCCTCTGCAAGAATAATGGCAGGAATTAAGGCAACGACAGAATTTTTGGCACCACTAACCGTAACAGTCCCTTTCAATGCCTTCCCACCATTAATTACAATTTTTCTCATACTATCATTCACTTTCTTAGATTGCCCTTTGACCTAACACATCAATAGGTTGATGGTTTTTTATCAGAATACGTATAAAAAGACATATGTTTCATTCTAACACAAAGTCAGCGAAAAATCTAGTTTTACAGTATTTGAAAACGGACCTGGCATTGGAGCCTGGTCCGATCAACTAATGGATAATTGTTATCATTCATTAAAAAGTTGTTGAATTCTAAATTCAGCATCAAGTAGATAGTTCTCTAATTCCTCACTCGTTAAATAAGGCACTCGACCATAAAAAACATGATCAATGACTTGTACATCATTACTGTTGAAGAGCCAATCTAAAGTTAGAAATTTCATGGCCTGATCTATCGGTGTCAGACTTCCATCCGCATTTTGTGGTTGCCCTTTAGTAGTAAAGAAAATAGCTTTCTTTGTTGAGAAGAGCTTGCGAGGCTCATCAGATTCAAAACTATAAGCAAATCCGTGCTGAAATACACGATCTACATAACCCTTCATTATCGCAGGCATACCATTCCACCAACTTGGAAAAATATAAACAAGCAAATCACTCTCTGCAATCAGATCCATTTCTGTTTGGACATCTGGAGGAAAACTAGTTGCTTCTCGTACAAATTTTCCATTTTCAATGTGAATAGTATCTTCTCCTCGAAGAACTGGATCAAAACCCAATTTATACAAATCTCGGACAGTTACTTCTGCTCCATTTGCTACCAAGGCCTGCGTTACTCTATGAACGAGGGCGTGGGTAAAACTTTCTTTTCACGGATGTGCAAAAACAAGTAAGGCTTTCATAAATATCCTCACCCAAATAATAAATATGTACTTACAAGATAGCTGCTTTCAACTCTTCTACCTTATCCAATTTCTCCCATGGAACATCAATATCCGTACGTCCCATGTGACCATAGGCTGCAGTTTGTTTATAAATTGGACGTTTTAGGTCAAGCATTTGAATAATACCAGCTGGGCGCAAGTCGAAAATCTGACGAACAGCTCCTTCTAATTTGCTCTCAGCTACTGTACCTGTACCAAATGTATCGATGCGAACTGAAACTGGGTGAGCAACACCGATAGCGTAGGCCAATTGAACCTCAGCCTTTTTAGCCAAACCAGCTGCTACGATATTTTTAGCGATGTAACGCGCCGCATAAGATGCAGAACGGTCCACTTTGGTCGCATCCTTACCAGAGAAGGCGCCGCCTCCGTGGCGAGAGTAACCACCATAGGTATCAACGATAATCTTACGACCTGTCAGACCAGAGTCACCTTGAGGTCCACCAATAACAAAGCGACCGGTTGGATTGATAAAGTATTGTGTTTGGTCATCCAAATATTGAGCTGGAATGATTTCCTTTATCACACGTTCAATGACATCCTGACGAATTTGCTCTTGACTGACTTCCGGATCATGCTGGGTCGAAATAACGACTGTATCCACACGAACGGGTTGGTTGTCTTCATCGTATTCAACTGTTACTTGTGACTTAGCATCCGGACGGAGATAAGCAATTTCACCAGATTTTCTCAACTCAGCCAAACGACGCACCAATTTGTGACTAAGTGAAATTGGCAATGGCATGAGTTCAGGAGTTTCATCAACTGCAAAACCAAACATGAGCCCTTGGTCACCTGCACCAACTAAATCTAATGGATCTAGACTAGCATCTTGACGAGCCTCCAAGGCTTCATTAACACCTTGCGCAATATCTGGAGACTGCTCTACAAGTGATGGATGAACTCCTACTGATTCTGCCGCGAAGCCGTATTCCCCTTTGGTGTAGCCAATCTCCGCAATCGTATCACGTACAACACGATTAATATCTACATAGGCAGTGGTGGAAATTTCACCAAACACATGAACGCTACCAGTGTAAACAGCCGTCTCAGCTGCCACGTGCGCCTCAGGATCTTGTGCTAAAATAGCATCCAAAATCGCATCTGAAATCTGATCCGCAATCTTATCCGGATGACCCTCCGAAACAGATTCAGACGTAAACAATTTACGTTCTGACATAAAAATGTCCCCCTTAAAATAAATTGTTATCAAGGTTACAAAGAACTAGATAGGAGACTAGTTCTTTGCGAAAGACTTTTTGTCTTGAGCAAAGTAAAATTTCCAGATACATAACGAGAAATCGATAACTTCTAAGTATGTCTGCGAAAGTTAACTAGTCTGATAACTACCTTTTCGGGACTTAATAACGTTTTCTAGTATAGCATACATTCAGTATCTATCCTAGCATTTTCTAAAAAATAAGGAGGGAGTGGGAAAGAACTCGACCAGTCTAAAAAGAGTTCGTCAACAAGACTTTATTTCTAGTTGTTGAGCTGAAACAGTCTATTCTCAGAGATCAATTTATGTGAGCTGACTGCCATCTGCTTTTATCTCCCACTTTAAAAGGTCTCCCAGACCTTTTAAACTCCCACCCCCGCACAGCTCAAACTGTCTGGGAGACAGTTTGAGGTTGGAGATAAAGCGAACTTTGTTCGCAACAGTCGTAATGGTCAGATTTGGAGTGTGAAACACGAACTGCTGAGATTTGCTGTGCAAATCTTATCTCCTACCTTTAACAGTCTCCCAGACTGTTAAAGCCAATCAACCACTGCGCTGAGATGTTGACACGAACTCTGAGAAGCGAGGTTGGACTTTCTGCCCAGCCTCCTAAAGTCTAAATAAACTCCGCATCAGCAATCGCCTGTTTCACCACCTCTAACGGTAGATGAACAAGCTCACACCCTTTTTCATCATATAAATACCGCGCATAGTCATCCATACGGTATTCATTAATGTAGACCACCCGCTTGCAACCTACTTGAAGCAATTGTTTGGAACAGTTGAGACATGGAAAATGGGTCACATAGGCAGTAAAACCTTTTGGAATTCCCCGCTCCGCTCCTTGTAAAATAGCATTAACTTCCGCATGCAAGGTCCTAGCACAATGACCATCTATCATGAGACATTCCTGATCCAAACAATGTTCAGTTCCTGAAACAGACCCATTATAGCCTGTCGCAATAACCTTATTATCCTTAACCAAAACCGCACCAACCTTGGCTCTCTTACAGGTCGCCCGATTTGCAATCAAAAGTGCTTGTGCCGCAAAATACTCATCCCAAGCTAAACGATTTGTTGACATAAGACCTCCTAATCCACCATTCCATAAATTTCAGCTAAGTCTTGGGCTGTAATGATACCAATGACATCCTCCGGAGAATCTATTTTCCCACTCTTTTGACGACTCACAAGAATGGTAGTACGCTTACGGCCCTCAAAATAATTGATCACTCGATAAAGTGTTTCTGAGGAAGGGAGTACGATAACCTGAATACTATCTTCTTCAAAAACAAGAACATCTGCTAAACTGGCTTCCACCAATTTCTCACGAATAGAACCAACCTCTTTACTGGCTTTGGCTAACCAATTGGTCAGTCCCTTGTCAGAAACCAAACCTTGATAGGCCCTTCCCGAAAAAATCGGAAACTTAGAAAAATGCTTACGATCTACAACTTCTAAAGCCTTTATTAATTTATCCTGAACATCAAAAACAATTGGTTTGATTTTTTGTGTCCTTTGTAAATAATGAGCAATGGTAACTGGCTTTTGGTATTGGGAAATAACTTTTTCCAACACATCAATCAATTCTTGTGACGGCTGAGCCACCTCTTTCAGTCCTGTTCGTTTTTCATGAACCATTAAATTCCGTAACTGACGGGCAACATAAAGTTTGTCCCAATTTGCCTCAATGGGATTATGGGGGCTTAGTTCTTTAGCCTTTGTTAACATCGAACCAACATCAGCATAGTCTCCATCTGCTACACCACAGACTTTCCTTAAAACCTTATCCAGGTCATTAAATAACTCTAAAAAACGGGTTTCATTCATATTAATCTACCATTAGCGATTTCAAATAAGCATCCACCATCCGCTCAGTCGCATCAACTGAATCCAAATGAGTTCGTTCATAAGAGTGACTAGACTCAATACCTGCTCCCAGTAAAGCATGCTTAACATCTGCACCCGCACGCATAGCAGCCGATGCATCTGAACCATAGTAAGGATAGATATCCAGCTTATATGGAATTCCCTCTCTCTCAGCAAGAGAAACTAAATGCTGACGAAGTTCATAGTGATAAGGACCTGAAGCATCTTTTACACAAATCGAAACCGTGTACTCGTCCGTCTGCTGGTCATCACCCATCGCTCCCATATCTACAGCCAGATACTCCACAACCCGATCTGGCAAACTTGAATTAGCACCATAACCAATCTCTTCGTTATTTGAAAAATAAAAATGAGTGGTATAAGGTAAAACAATCCCATCTTCTTTATAAACCTTCAACAAATGAATCAAAATAGCTGCAGAAACCTTATCATCCAAATGGCGGCTCTTAATAAACCCAGTTTCTGTCACAATTGTTCTTGGATCGAAGGAAATAAAATCACCAACTTCAATCCCCAAGGTACGCACTTCATCAGCAGTGGTCACTTTTTCGTCCAGCCGGATTTCCATATTGGTCTGGTTGCGCTCTGCTGTACTAGCATCACGATAAACATGGACAGACGTTTGATGCATAAGAATGGTACCTGTGAAGGTCTTACCATTTTTAGCACAATGTATCAAGCAGTTTTCACCTTCAATGGAAGGATAACCAAAACCACCCACCAAATCCATTTTTATACGACCATCCGGTTTGATTGCCCGAACCATAGCACCCAATGTATCCAGATGAGCTGTCACAATACGGTGCTCCTCATCATTTTTCCCCGGTACCGTTACCAAAACACCACCTTTTGGTGTTTTAGTCGCCTCATAACCGAAACCTTCAATCTCTGCTTTGATGTAGTTCATAATATCCGTCGTATATCCAGTTGGTGACGGAGTTTGAGTTAATGTCACGATGTAATCAAGTGTCTTCATGAAAACCTCCTTATTTGTAATCTATTATATCACGTTTTAAGCGATTTTTTTGCTATAATGAAGTTATGAAAACCTATCAAAAAATATATCTTCTTTTGAAAGAAAAAGAGGACTACATAAGCGGTGAAGATATGGCTCAGGAGCTAGGCATTTCACGAACATCCATTTGGAAGGCTATTCGCCAATTAGAAACCCTCGGTTTAACCATTGAAGCAGTCCGAAACCGTGGCTATAAACTGGCTGAAGGGGACTTACTCTTACCTGAATTGATTGCACAGGAACTTAACCTTCCAGTCCATCTCAATGGAAGCAGTGACTCCACCCAGCTGGATGCCAAGCAAGGCATTGAACTAGGACATAGTAGCCCAGCCCTCTACCTTGCACCACACCAAAACAAAGCAAAAGGACGATTCGGTCGACCATTTTACGCCTCAAAATCTGGTGGTATTTATATGTCACTTCGTCTATCGCCCAACGTCCCATTTCTTGCATTCAAACCATACACTATATTAGCTGCGGCTGCTGTGGTAAAAGCCATCCAGTCCCTCTGCGACTTGGATGTTCAAATCAAATGGGTCAACGACATCTATCTTGGACGCAAAAAAGTGGCTGGAATATTAACCGAAGCAATCTCTTCGATGGAAAGTCAAACAGTAACTGACGTCATTATCGGTGTCGGCATCAATGTTGGTATAGACGATTTTCCAAAAGAACTACACCATATTGCAGGCAACCTTTTTGAGGAACAACCACCCTTTACCCGCAATCAACTCATCATAGCCATCTGGAAAGCTTTTCTTGAAACAGATGAACATGAATTAATCACACTTTACAAAGAAAAATCACTTGTTGTCGGTCAACAAGTGAGCTTTGTAGAAAATCAAATTGAATTTAAAGGCAGAGCAATCGCCGTTACCGATACAGGTAATTTAGTGATTCAACTAGAGAATGGAAAAGCAAAGACAATCTCCAGCGGGGAAATCAGTCTTACTTCTTGGACTGCTTCTCCACTAGTTGAATAAATTTCGTTACTTTATAGGCAAAACGGAGGTTTCGATAGCCAATATAAGCATAAATTCCAGCTATTAAATAATCGCCTGTCAAAATAGAGGCATTCATAAAGTATACTGCTAATATTGTCGTAATGGCTAAAAAAAGAAATTGAGAAAGTTTCATAAAGTAGATTATACCAAAAAATCAGTCCTTCAGCTGATTTTTTATATGCTTTCTATGTAAAATTATGACTCTGCAAAAACAAAAACACCAAAATGTCAGGTGCTTTTGTAAGGAGATTATGAAAAATATTTAGGATTAATCATAGTATAAATCATCCAAACAGATTGCGCATCCGGCCAGAGACCGATATTGCTGTAGAAGTGGTCAAACCAAGCGCTCAATCATTTCGAATTTCAACTGCGTCGGCCAGAAATCCAAATTCTTCTGGAACTGGGCTGGCTTCGGTTTCGATTTCTTGTGTTTTTTGCCCTTTTGCCTTAGCCGAAAATTCTGCTCGTATGCTAACCCAATCCTCTTGAGCAATGGCTAAAATCTGTGGCGAAAAACCAGCTGCCTTGCTGAGAATGTTTCCAAACATGGTGTTGAGATTATCACGTTTCATAGTCTGTTCGGCATTGAGTGGGGACTCAAAAGCAAGTATAGCATGGTTTTCATTCGCAGCGACTGGTTGAGAACCAACAAGCAAGGCACGATCCGCTCCAGATAAGCTTTCGATGATTTCTCCCCATGCATTTTGCAAACGCGTCAAATTTTCACGCGCCAAGGCTGGATTTTCCATAGCCTCTTGTAAAATAGCATGAACCTTGCTGGTATCCAATCGGTACTTCTTCGGAGCCTGTGGCTTGCGTGAAACTGGCTTAATAGCACTTGGTTGACTAGATAATTGACTTAGTTGTTTCTGCAAATCCGCAACTTGTTCTTGAAGATGAGCAAGTTGGCTGACCAAATCAGCTGGCAGCTCTGCGATTGCTCCCGAAGGTGATCCTTCTTCTGCCAAACGAATTGTCATCATCTCCGCATAAATTTTCGGTTGAGGGCTAGACTTGATGTCTGACAAACCTTTTGTCACCATCTCAATCATAGTAAAAATCCGATCCTGAGCCAGAGCTAGATTTTCCGTAAAACCAGTGGTCAAATGGGTATTTTCACCACCCGTCTGTACAATGAGGAGATCCCTCAAATAATGCAAGAGGTCTGTGGCAAAGCGACTCATACTCTTTCCTTGATCAAACAAGGTTTGTAGATGTCCAAGTGCTGTGACGCTATCTGCCTGACGGAGACTAGCTACGTAATCATCCAAGGCACGCAAGCTGATGGAGCCTGTAATTTCCTCAGCAATATCCACAGTTACCTGCTGATGTTGACTAAGACTCAATGCCTGGTCCAATATGGACAAGGCATCCCGCATCCCACCTTCTGCCCGACGTGCAATGATCGTCAGAGCCTGCTCGTCAAAGATTAGCCCTTCCTTGGTCAAAATTGCAGCCAAGTGCTCCTGAATGTCCGTCACCTTGATGGACTTAAATTCAAATCGTTGCACCCTTGACAGAATGGTAGCAGGAATCTTATGCAATTCCGTAGTTGCTAGAATAAAGACCACATTCTCCGTTGGTTCTTCTAGGGTTTTCAATAGTGCGTTGAAGGCCCCTGTAGACAACATATGAACCTCGTCGATGATGTAGACCTTATAGGTTGCAAGACTAGGCGCATAGGTCGATTTATCACGAATATCACGAATCTCATCTACACCATTATTGGAAGCCGCATCGATCTCAATGACATCTTCCAAACTACCTTCCGTAATCGCTTGACAAATATAACAGTCGTTACAAGGTTCACCATCAACCTGATTGGGGCAATTCATGGCCTTGGCAAAAATTTTCGCAGCCGATGTCTTACCCGTTCCACGAGGACCAGAAAAGAGATAGGCATGGCTAATTTTCCCCTGCTCAATAGCTTGCTTGAGCGTCGTTGCGACCACCTCTTGCCCCACCATCTCCCCAAAGGTCTGGCTTCGGTACTTCCTATATAAAGCTTGGTACATTAGCGTTTTTCTCCAAACATAGCAAAATTCCAGTCCGTCTTCTCCACTAAGAGTGCGACGAACTGCTCAAGGTATTCCTGGTCAATGGTATCGTAATCAGCGACCAACCTAGAATCCAAGTCCAAAACGCCCAATAATTGGTCGTTTTTCACCATTGGCACCACAATTTCCGAAAGAGCTGTCGCATCGCAGGAAATATAATTGTCATGCAAACGAACATCCTCTACGATAATCGTCTGGCGTTTAGAAGCTGACTCACCGCAGACTCCTTTTCCAAGTGCAATATGAACACAGGAAACGCCACCCTGAAAAGGTCCCAAAATCAATTCACTACCATCATACAAGTAAAATCCTGTGAAGACAGAGTTTGGTAGAGCTTGATTAAGTAAGGCAGAAGCATTTGATAGATTGGCTAAAGCATTGGTTTCACCCTCTAAAAGAGCCTCCAATTGGGCCAACAATAATTGATAGTTTGAAATTTTTTCTTGTTTTGTCATACCATTATTATAGCATAGATAGAGGAACTTTTATAGTTCGAGCAATACAGAAAAAGGCTTTCGCCTATTTCCACATCCAGTATATCAACAAGGCGTCAATCAAGACACCTACGGCCCAAGCTAGTTGAAAATACTTTTTCTGAGTTTTATGACGAAAATGGGTACCGCCAGCCCAAGCACCTAGACCACCACCAACATAGGTCATCAACAACAAGGTCTTTTCTGAAATTCGGTAAGAACCCTTTCTAGCCTTTCCCTTGTCAAGTCCATAGACCAAAAAAACGATCAGGTTCCAAATCATTAAGAACAATGCAAATCCCTGCTTTACAGACATATCCCCTCCATATCAGTAACATTTATTCCTAACTTTATCACATTTAAAATCGAAGAGCAAGAAAAAAACGACTCAATAAATGAATCGCTTTTTATAAATTTTGAATCGTATTTTGTAGCCATTGTAACTGTGATTGATTGCGTTCAATGGCCCGTGACAGAATTAAATATTGCCCATAAGGAACACATTCACCATCAGTTCCCAAAAAAAGTTCCTCTTTTCGTTTTTCAAGATGACGCAAATGCTTTTCAATAACCTGAATCTGATAGGTTAATAATTCGGAAACTCTAGGATCTGAGCGATCTTCTATAAAATACATTTTTAAAGAAAAGATATCTTTTTGGTGAGGTGTAGATTCATTTGGAATCGCAAGCCATTGTTCCAAAACTTCTCGTCCTTTTGCAGTTAATTCATACTGCTTTTCTTTTTCGTTTCCTGGAACTGCATGGCAAGTTATCTAACCATCTTGAGTCATCCGTTTAAGTTCAGGGTATACTTGACTGTGAGCTACTTGCCAAAATTCTCCTAAATCTCGTTGAACAAAGTCAGTAATCTCTTTTCCAGTAACCCTACGGTTGCAAGTTGCTACTATTCCTAAAATGATATGGGGTAAAATTCTGTCTTTCGGCATTCTAACCACGCTCTCTTAAAATACTCTCCACCTTTGTATTGATTAAGTCGATGGCAACTACATTTGAAACACCCTCTGGTATCACGATATCCGCATAGCGCTTAGTCGGCTCAATAAACTGGTGGTACATAGGTTTTACAACAGATGTATATTGCTCTATGATACTATCTAAGCTACGGCCACGCTCCTCCATATCACGTTTTATACGGCGGATAATACGAATGTCATCATCAGTATCCACAAATACTTTGATGTCCATTAAATCCCGAAGACGTTTGTCTTCCAGTACTAAAATTCCCTCTACAATAAATACATCCTGAGGTTCTTGACGATAAGTCCTTTCTGACCGTGTATGCTGAGTATAATCATATATCGGAATATCCACTGAACGCCCAGCCAGTAATTCACTCAAATGATAGATCATCAAGTCTGTATCAAAGGCTAGTGGATGGTCATAATTGGTCAATATCCGTTCTTCAAAGGTTAAGTGGGATTGATTTTTATAGTAGGAGTCATGCTCAATCATTGAAATCCGTGCATTTGGAAAGTTATTTAAAATGGCACGAGAGACACTTGTTTTACCTCCACCTGAACCTCCGGTAACGCCAATTATTATTGGTTTTCGAGTCATTATCATCTCCTTCTATCTCAAGTTTGACACCTTTTTTTCATTACTATTTTATCACGAAACATGCTATAATGGAAAAAATAATACAATAGAAATGAGACATTATGATTGATTTTGGCATAATTGGCACTTCTCCTATCACTCATCAGTTTATCAAAGCTGCACTTCAAACGAATAAATATCAATTTAGAGCTGTTTTTTCTCGAAACCATGATACAGCTGAATCCTTTGCAAAACCATATGAAAAGGTAGACTTGTTTACTGATTTTTCATCATTTTTATCTTCTGAAATTGACCTTGTTTACATTGCTAGTCCAAATTCCTTGCACTACCAGCAGGCAAAGGCAGTACTCTTGGCTGGAAAACACGCTATCGTTGAAAAGCCAATGGTATCAACTCCAGCAGAATTTGAAGATTTACGCCAAATTGCCTCTGAAAAAGGGCTATTCTTGTTTGAAGCAGCTCGAAACTTTCAAGAAGAATCCTTTCAGACGATTCGACAATTCTTGGCAGATAAATCCATTATCGGTGGGCATTTTTCTTATGCCAAATATTCTTCAAAAATGCCTGAATTGCTAGCTGGAAATACTCCGAATATCTTTTCAGCTGATTTTTCAGGTGGCGCACTCATGGATCTTGGCGTCTATGCTGTTTATGCCGCCATAGGTCTTATCGGTGCCCCACATACAGCTCGTTACGTAGCCCAACAATTACCATCTAGTGTTGATTTAAATGGGGTTGGGCAACTAGTCTATGAAAACTTTACTGTGGGTATTCAAGCAGGAAAAAATATGACCAGTCATCTACCTAGCGAAATCTATACTAGCGAGGGTACTTTGACCTTAAACGCTTGTCAGCATATCAGCTCTGCTATTTTTACAAAAAATAATGGGGAGCAATACCAACTCCCTCTTGCTTCGAAGGACCAATCCATGATTGAAGAAGCCATTCATTTTGCACAAGTCATCGAAGAGGCAAATCACCCATTGGCAGATCAGTGGTTAGATGTTGCTTCAGATGTTCACCGGACCCTCTATCTGATGCGTCAAGACGCAGGAATTACATTTAAGGCGGATACTCATGAAAACTAATTTCCCTTCTGTATGGCAAGAAATGCTGGAAAAAGCTGGTTTTGATAGCTTGACTGATATTCAACAACAAGCATTTGAGCCGATTTTTACAGGAAAAGACTTACTTGCAATCAGTCCAACTGGAACAGGAAAGACCCTAGCCTACCTCTGGCCAAGCCTACTTGCTCTTACCCCCAAAAAATCCCAGCAATTATTGATTCTGGCTCCAAATACAGAATTAGCTGGGCAGATTTTTGAAGTGTGTAAAGGCTGGTCCGAAGCTATCGGATTACAAGCACAGTTATTCTTATCAGGATCCAGTCAAAAACGACAAATTGAACGATTAAAAAAAGGACCGGAAATCTTAATTGGTACACCTGGTCGCGTGTTTGAATTGATTAAATTAAAAAAAATAAAGATGATGAATATCAATACCATCATCTTAGATGAATTTGATCAGCTATTCTCTGATTCCCAATATCATTTTGTAGAAAAAATTATCAACTATGTTCCTCGCAATCATCAATTGATCTATATGAGTGCAACTGCTAAATTTGATCGGCAAAAGATTTCACCTACTGTTGAAACAATCGATTTATCGGAGCAAAAATTAGACAATATTCAGCACTATTATCTGATGGTTGAAAAACGTGATCGACAAAACTTGTTGAAAAAATTTGCAAATGTGCCAGATTTTCGAGCATTGGTCTTCTTTAATAGCTTATCTGATCTTGGTGCAACTGAAGAACGACTAAACTACAACGGAGCCAATGCAATTTCTCTCGCTTCTGATGTCAATGTCAAGTTTAGAAAGGTCATTATTGATCGATTTAAAGACCACCAGATCCAGCTCTTACTAGCCACAGATTTAGTAGCTCGTGGAATTGATATCGATAATTTAGAATGCGTCCTCAATTTTGAGGTTCCTTTTGACCAAGAAGCCTATACACATCGGGCTGGTCGAACCGGTCGAATGGGTAAGGATGGAGTGGTTATTACCCTTGTTTCAAATCCAAATGAACTCAAACAACTAAAAAAATATGCTTCTGTTCAAGAAGTTATCTTAAAAAATCAAGAGCTATATAAAGTATAATCTTTTCACTTTCTATTGGTGCGACGCTATTTATCAACTGGATAACCATCAATGTAATACACAATGAACATCAAAAGAGTCCCAGTTTCAGCTATCTGGGAAATCTTAAAGGCTGGAAATATTGCAAACTGTGTTCATATCATTAAGCCGACGATGATATTACACTGTTACTTTCTCATTTCCATCTCACCGCTACTCTTACCCAAACTGATAAAATCCAAAAAAGAACAGAAGTTCAATCAAGCTTCTGTTCTTTTGTTTAGTTATTATTGCGTTGGCATAGTTGCCGATTGTTGATCATAATAAACAAACTGTGTATTTAGATTAGTACCTAAACTTTCTGAAACGGTGACCATACTGTATCCTTGAGAAGTTAAAAAACGCAATACCGAATCCAAGCTCTTAACAGTTTCCTTATGAATATCATGCATCAAAATAAAGGAACCAGGACAAGCATTTGACTTGACTTGATTTAAAATCGCCTGCGGATTGTGTGAAGACCAGTCTAGTGTATCTACATTCCAACAGATGGATGGAAGATTCATAGCGTTTGCGACTTGCTTATTTACTGCACCATATGGAGGACGTACCAAACGTGATCGCTGACCAACTGCTTTTTCTATAGTAACTTGCGTTTTTTCAACCTCTTGACGAATGGTATCCGGAGAAAGTTTGGTTAAATTTGGATGACTCCAAGTATGGTTTGCAATCTCGTGACCTTCAGCTTTCATCCGTTGTAAAATCCACTCATTTCCTTCAATATTTTGCCCGATGACAAAGAAGGTAGCCTTCGCATTGTATTTCTTCAACAAATCCAATACCACTGGTGTCGTTGAGGAATTCGGACCATCATCAAATGTTAGAGAAATATTTCTTGCAGTCTTTCTTCGTTCTAATTCTTCTAACTCTTGCAAATATTCTTTATAACCTGCCACATCTGCTTCAGATAGATAGTCACTGTTTAGAACAGGGTATAACTCCGATATGGGAATTGAAAGCGTGGTTTCTTGACTACCTTGTACGATTTTTACCTTTAGTTGGCTATCTTCATATGAGAATGGTAAACGGTCCAAATCAATGTCACCCATCAAGTTTAGTAGTTGTGTTTTTTCGCTGTCTGACAAAGAGCTTTGATCTAGCTTTTCTTTTAATTTATTAGTTAAAATCTCTCTCGCGGCATCAGAATCTGTAAAAAAGCGTTTCAACGTGAAGAGTTGCTGATCTTCAGTAAGCAAGAGCTCCCCGATGGATTCTTCGCCATCCTTCTCAATTTCAAGTGTCGAAAGATGATATTCCTCGCTTTTGATTACCAGAGCCCGAACCTTTCTAAAGTTAGTTTTCCCAAGCTGGCTACTGACCAAAAATATTCGATTAATATTGCCCGTAGGCTTGGCTTCCCCTAATTTTTGATGAACATACTCTACCATTCTATTCTCAACTAAACCAATTTTCTTGCCAGCACCATCGGTTGGAATGGAAGCAACAACATGAGTGGAGCCCACATTTCCTGTTCTCAAGTTCGTTTGACCATGCTTTAAAAAGACACGTCCCTTTCTTGCAATGAACTGGGTTATTTGATTTTCTTGAACACGATGGTAAATCATTAGACTAAAAAAACAAATCATACCAACCAACAGTAAATTGGTTAGTATCAGTAATAATTTCTTCAAGCGAGATTCCTCTTTCATATACACTAAAATCTACACTATAATATACTTTATTTCTTGTCAAGTTGTAACCCCAATCAAAGCAAAAAAATCAGCCCCATTCTCGTCAAAATGTTAACAATCGGTGCTGATTCTTTAGGTATTTCTTGATTAATCCGCTCGAATAACCTCCACACGGTATCCATCAGGATCTGTAACAAAATAATAACGACCTGGACTTCCTGGCAAGCCTTTTATATCTGTCGTTGGATAGCCCAATGCTTTGTGTCTCGCATTGTCCCCTTCTAAGTCATCCGAAGAAAGAGCTAGATGTGAGAAGCCATCCCCTACGATATATGGACCATGATCATAATTGTAAGTCAATTCAATCTCAAAGTCATCCCCTTCAAGTGCTAAGTAAACCAAAGTAAACTTGTGCTCTGGATAGTCCTTGCGACGGGTTTCCTTAAATCCAAATCCCTCTTCATAAAATTTTTGAGATGCTTCTAGGTTTTCAACACGCAAACATGCATGTAGCATTTTTTTACTTGCCATAATAAATTCCTCCTACCATTTAATACCACCAGTATACCATACTCTCTATGAAAAATCCGATATTCAAAACTAAAAAAACCTGAGCGAACTCAGGCCTTAGATGAATTATGCTTCCAAGTAGTACTCTTTCACAATGTTCAAGTTTTCATCCAATTCGAATACAAGTGGTGGGAAGTTTGGAATTTCCACATCCATGATTTCGTCATCAGACAATCGTTTGATGTGTTTTACAAGGGCACGGATTGAGTTACCATGAGCACCTACGAACACGTTTTTACCGTCTTTCAATGCTGGAGCAATTTTATCTTCCCAGAATGGAAGAGCGCGCTCAAGCGTAACTTTCAAGTTTTCTGCATCTGGAATAACTGAGTCATCAAGATGTGCATAGCGACGGTCAGTGTGTGCTGAATACTCATGATCTTTAGCCATTTTTGGTGGCAAAGTATCATAAGAACGACGCCAGATGTGCACTTGCTCATCACCAAATTCAGCAGCAGCTTCTGCTTTGTTCAAACCTGTCAAACCACCGTAGTGACGTTCGTTCAAACGCCAAGTTTTTTCAACTGGTACCCATAATTGATCTGCAGCTTCAAGAGCCAAGTTTGTAGTCTTGATAGCACGTTTCAAAACAGATGTATAAGCAAGGTCAAATTCGATACCTGCTTCTTTGATTAATTTACCAGCATCAATTGCTTGTTGTGTACCTTTTTCAGACAAATCAACATCAGCCCAACCAGTGAAAAGGTTAGCTTTGTTCCATTCAGACTCACCATGGCGAGCAAAAACCAATTTTACCATTATATGGATTCTCCTTTAAATTTTGAGGTTCCCCTCTTGTACTTTTCTATTTTACACGAATTGGTCAGAAAATGCTAGTTTTTCCACAATCTGTTTACGCTTACATTTTTCTTTCTTGAAAATTCAGTCTGTAGACCTAGCTTTCTTCTTAGGATTTACGAAAAAAAGTGATATAATGGTTAGGCTGAGCACGACTGTTCTGATTAGATTTCAAGGAGAATTCATGAAGAAAGTAGCTATCGTGTCTGCATTTCGATCTGCTATCGGCAGTTTTGGAGGCAGTCTAAAAGATATAAACATTGCTGAACTTGGCGCACAGGTTCTCGAAGCAGCTTTACAAAACAAACAAATACCAGCTGACGTTGTAGATGAAGTTATTTTTGGCAACGTCCTTTCTGCTGGTCACGGACAAAATATTGCACGTCAAATTGCTTTACGCGCGGGTATTCCAGAGACCACTTCTGCTTATGTGGTCAATAAGGTCTGTGGCTCTGGACTCAAATCAGTCCTTCTTGCGGCTCAATCCATCCTTCTTGGCGATAACGACGTCGTTGTTGCTGGTGGTATCGAAATCATGAGTCAGGCGGCCTACTTATCCAAATCAAGCCGTTTTGGGAGTAAGTTTGGTCATATTACCTTGGAAGATTCCATGTTAAAGGATGGTTTGACAGATGCCTTCAATGACTATCACATGGGTATTACCGCTGAAAATGTTGCCGAACGCTATCATGTCAGTCGCGAAGAGCAAGATGCATTTGCCCACACCAGCCAAGAAAAGGCTGCAAAAGCTATCGCTGAAGGGCGTTTCACTGAAGAAATTGTTCCAATTAGGCTGAACAGTCGAAAAGGCGAAACTATTTTTGCCACAGATGAGTATCCTCGTCTGACGCCAATTGAAAAATTGGCAACACTCCGTCCAGCTTTCAAAAAGGATGGAACTGTCACCGCAGCCAATGCTTCTGGCATCAACGACGGCTGTGCTGTCTTGGTACTCATGTCTGATGAGAAAGCAAGTGAGCTAAATATTCAGCCACTTGCTTATATCGAAGCATACGCAACTAGCGGTTTAGATCCCGCATTGATGGGGCTTGGACCTATTACTGCTAGCCAAAAAGCGCTACAAAAACTGAATAAAACAGTCGAGGATATCGATCTATTCGAACTCAACGAGGCATTTGCAGCCCAATCAATTCCAGTTGTCAAACAACTCGGCATTGATCCTGCAAAAGTCAATGTCAATGGTGGAGCAATCGCACTAGGTCATCCAATTGGAGCAAGTGGCAGCCGGATTTTGGTTACCCTAATCCATGAATTAATCAAGCAAAATAAAGAGCTCGGACTCTGTTCACTCTGCATTGGAGGGGGACAAGGAATTTCCCTCATCATTTCCAATGCTCAGACAAACTAACCTAACCAATAACAAAGGAAACATTATGAACATCGGTATTGATAAAATCGGTTTTGCGGCACCTGATTATGTTTTAGATTTGGCAGATTTAGCCCAAGCCCGCAATGTTGACCCCAATAAATTTAAAATTGGTCTTCTTCAATCAGAAATGGCTGTAGCTCCTGTTACTCAAGATATTATCAGTCTTGGTACAAAGGCTGCTGAAGCCATTCTAACGGAAGAAGATAAACAAACTATTGATATGGTTATTGTCGGTACAGAATCTAGCGTAGATCAAAGTAAGGCAGCAGCTGTTACCATTCATGGATTACTCGGCATCCAACCTTTTGCCCGTTCCATCGAGATGAAAGAGGCTTGTTACGGTGCAACTGCTGGCCTGAGCCTCGCTAAAAGCCACATCTCTCAATTTCCAGAATCTAAAGTCTTGGTTATTGCCAGTGATATTGCCAAGTACGGAGTTGCATCAGGTGGCGAACCTACACAAGGTGCCGGAGCTGTTGCCATGTTGGTAACCGCAAATCCACGTATCTTGGTTCTCAACAACGATAACGTCTGTCAGACACGTGATATCTATGACTTTTGGCGTCCAAACTATGACAAGTTCCCACGTGTTGATGGTAAATTTTCAACTGAACAATATACCGATTGCTTGACAACAACTTTCGACTATTATCGACAAAAAACAGGCAAAACACTTAAAGACTTTGCTGCCATGTGCTTACATATTCCATTCTCCAAGCAAGGCCTTAAAGGATTGCAAGCTATTGCTCAGGATGAAGAAACTCTTAGTCGCTTGACCGAACGTTTCCAGGAAGCTATCGTCTACAATAAAGTCGTCGGCAACATCTACACTGGCTCTATTTTCCTCTCTCTTCTTTCCCTTTTGGAAAATAGCAGAGCGTTAGAGGCAGGGGATCAAATCCTCTTTTATAGTTATGGTAGCGGTGCTGTATGTGAGATTTTTAGCGGATCCCTTGTTGAGGGTTATCAGAACTACTTAGAAGAGAATCGTTTAGAACAACTCAATGAGCGTACAAAACTCAGTGTAGAAGAATATGAACAAGTCTTCTTTAAAGAAGTGTCTCTTGATGAAAACGGAACATCTCTTGACCTACCAGTAGACCAAAGTCCCTTTGCCCTTATCAAAGTGGAAAACCACAAACGTATCTATCGTAAATATAGTCGAATGAATTAGCTTTCAGACAAGGAACTGAGGTGTAGGCAGTACTAGAGTACGGCAAGCCGAAAGTGACGATGTATCAAAGCTAATTCAAATGACTATAGAAGCCAAAATGGCGCCCTTTGGCTCTCACCAAAGGGCGCTTTCTTGTAGAAAGAGGAACCTATGTCAACTTTTTCCGGATTTTATAAAAAATCACGCCAAGAACGCATTGATATTCTCCAACAGAATCGTTCTCTATCCGAAGATAGCTTAGACATTCTATACAAAGACGAAAACCTTCCAGAAGCAATTGCAGGAAAGATGGCAGAAAATCATCTAGGAACATTTTCCTTACCTTTTTCTGTACTCCCAGAACTCCTAGTGGATGGACAGACTCATTCTGTACCCATGGTCACTGAAGAACCTTCTGTGGTTGCAGCTGCGTCTTTCGGAGCCAAAATCATCGCTAAATCTGGCGGTTTTACGACGACTATTCATAACCGTATCATGATTGGACAAGTTGCACTCTACGCTATTTCGGACCATAGCAGAGCGACACAGGCGATTCTTGACCAGAAGGAGAGTATTTTAGAAACTGCCAATCAAGCACACCCTTCTATTGTTAAACGAGGGGGCGGTGCAAGGGAGTTGACTGTTGAGAGTAAGGACGAGTTTTTGATTGTCTATCTTCAGGTTGATGTACAAGAAGCCATGGGAGCCAATATCCTCAATAACATGTTAGAAGCTATTAAGGATGACTTAGAAGAGCTCAGCAAGGGACAGGCTTTGATGGGTATCCTCTCCAACTATGCAACGGAGTCACTGGTCACCGCCCAATGTCATATTACCATCTCAAGTCTGGCTACCAGCTCTGCCATTGCTCAAGAAACTGCTCAAAAAATAGCCCTGGCAAGCAAACTGGCGCAAGTGGACCCTTATCGTGCTGCGACACATAACAAAGGGATTTTTAATGGTATAGATGCTGTCGTTATCGCTACAGGAAATGACTGGCGGGCAGTCGAAGCCGGGGCCCATGCTTATGCCAGCCGTGATGGACAATACAAGGGCCTTTCTACTTGGTACATTGATGACGATCACTTGGTCGGCTCCATCACTCTACCTCTTCCGATTGCCTCTGTCGGTGGCTCTATCGGGCTCAATCCAAAGGTAGCAGTTGCTTTTGACCTTCTCCAACAACCAAAGGCACGCCAATTGGCTTCTATCATCGCTTCTGTCGGTCTCTGTCAGAACTTTGCTGCCCTGCGTGCTCTTGTTACTTCAGGGATTCAGGCTGGTCACATGAAGCTTCAGGCAAAATCCCTAGCGCTACTTGCTGGTGCCGTAGAGCATGAAGTAGACCAACTAGCCCAACTTCTGCGGAAAGAAAAGCACAGCAACATAGAAACTGCTCAAAACTTATTAACAAAAATGAGAGAACATTAAAAAAGAGGGACACCCCTCTTTTTTAATTTATTATTTGCTCCATACGGAACTTTTGTGGTTTCATTCCTTGGCGTTCATAAAAACGGACAGCTCCTGCATTGTCAGCCCATACATCCAAGGTAAGATTGTGGCACCCCTGCTCCTTAGCATAGGAAAGAGCAAATTCATACAGTTGCTCACCAATTTTTTGACCACGGACAGAGCTGGCTACACACAAATCATCAATGAATAAGGTCTTGATTGGTTCTAAAACATCACCGCTTGTAGTCTTAAACTCACAAAATAAATGCCCAACCACTTGTCCCTCTAGTTCAAATACAAAAATAGGCCTATCTGGATTTTCCAAAAGTGCTACTAATTCAGCCTCAGAAAATTTTTGACCTCCAATTTTAAAAATATCTGGTCGTGCCTGGTGATGCACCTGTAAAATATCTTGTAATAATTCATTTAAAACTGGAATATCAGATGGTCTGGCTTTACGGATTGTCATAAAAAACCTCCCCTTTTTTGTTTTTTCTATTATAGCACATGTATAGCACATGTTTATTTTTTAACAAAATAGGTCTGCAGACCGATGAAGAATCTGAAAATTCATGTATACTATAAGTGTATCCTAAAATTTTTCATAAATCTCCAAAAAGAATCAGCCCGCCAAGGCTGGTTTTTTTATTGTATTAAAACGAGAATGTGTAATATAGAAAATTACCAAAATTTTGCCCTTCTTTGACGCAAAAGGCTTTTGTTGGCTCCAAAAACTGTTCACGTAATCTCTATTTTTTCGTCAATACCCCTCACCCCTTTCTAAATTCATCCAGGCTGATGTCTAATGCATCAGCGATTTTGACAACATCCTCAAACTTCAAGGATTTCTTTCTACCCATTTTTAGATCAATTAGGCTATTTTTATTGATACCTGCAAGCGTAGCAAGCTTATTTTTAGTCATACTTTTTTCTTTTAGCAGTTTTTCAATTTTTTCCCACAAAACGTCCTCGGAATACTATATATAGTACCCATAAAGATATCCATAACTACATATTGATTTTTCAGCAACGATTTGCTATACTATTCTCATGAATAAAACCTTTACACTCTTTATTCATTAAATTTGATAGAAAGGAGAAGAATATGGCAAAAACTTGTAGACCATCCAAACCTGTTAGCAAAGCTGGTAAAACATTGGCAACTAGCAAGTCTCCTTCTGCAAAATCCAAAGCAGGCAGGACCTTAGCCAATCATAAGGAAGCTAAACATTAAATAGCTTCGGATTATCAATTAAAATTTGATGTAAGATTATAGAAAATCGCGTTACTAGATCTTCATCCTGTTCTTTGTATTCAGCTTCTTGCAACATGGCATGTGTTAATTCATGGATTAGCACTTGCCTTTTTCTTTCCTCTGAAAGACTTTCTCGAACATAGATTATTTGCTGCTCGTAATCGCAGTATCCCCACAGATTCCGTTCATCATCATATGCTTTGAAATGTTCCTGTACAATTACCGAATAAGTAATGCCACAAACTTTTATTTCCACCCTGCTTACCCCCTTTCTAAATTTTGTATAATGTTTGTAAAAATATGATTGGAGCATAACTATGAAATTAAATCCCGATTGCATTCGCGATATTCTGCTTGATGTAGAGAGAAAATCAACATTTGACAATGAAGTTCAGTATCTGGGGCCAGATGACATCCAAGCTCTAAGTAAATATTCATATGATGAAATTATGTACCATATTAGACAATGCTCTGAAAACAACTTTTTTATCGGAAAAGTTGAATACTATATGGATGGCGGATGTACAATTATTGATTTGTCTCCCTCAGCGCATGAATTTCTAGCTAATATCAGAAAAGACACAAACTGGAATAAGACAAAATCTATTGCAAAAACAGTTGGTTCATTTTCTATTACTGCTCTTAAAGAGATTTCTGTTCAAGTTATCGCTAGCGCAATATCAGCTAACTTTAACGGAAATCTTTAAATATAGTTCTGCACGGCCGTTGGCTGTGTTTTTTATATTATAAGACTGAACCGTTCTCAGTCTATGACCATTCAAATATATTCCATCTTCTCGGATTTTTACTTCATCCATCAACTTCCTCACCCCTTTCTAAAATCATCCAGGCTGACATCCAAAGCGTCAGCGATCTTTTCCATTTTTTTGAAACCAATATCGTGATGTTTGGCATTATATATGCTTTTCTTTGGAACACCTGCCATTTTTGCCAAGTCAACGACTGTCAGACCTCGTTCTACCAATATTTTTTGTAGTTTTTCCTACATAATATCCTCCATGTGAACCACAAGATATAGTAATGTAAAATGATTGTAATACTATATCTAGTAATCTATGCTATAATATTCTCATGAATAACCCAACATCTTTTATTCATAAAATCTTGATAGAAAGGAGAAGATTATATGTCATCAACATTTAAGTTAAAAGGCCTAGATAAATTTCAAAGAGACCTTGAGAAAAAAGCGAAATCTGTTTCTGGCAATTACAGCTTTGATGAACTATTCCCAGATTCGTACATTCGGTCAATTAGTCGTTTTTCTTCGTTATCCGAAATGTTTGAAAACAATCCTGAAAAGATTACTGATGCTGAAAGCTTCAAGCAAGCGAATCAAGAAATTCTTGATCAGTTCATTTCAGAAGAAACAAAATTTTCAAACTGGCAAGAAATGTTAAACGATGCTGGAACTAAACTCATCGCTAATAAGATGAGGTTTTAATGTCCAATTCTACTTCATCAAGCCGAAGAACTGCAGCTCGCAGTTCTTCGGCTTTTTTTACAACTTCGTCTATAGCAGATTTTACTTTCTCAATATTTTCTATTTCATTTTTAACTGTCACTTTCACATCCCTCCCCTCCTTTCCGCTATTATTTCTTCTTTTTCCACTTTACAATCTGCCGTATCTCAAACGACAGAACCAACAAGCCAGCTAACCAATAGATCATTGCTTTTCCTCCTGTTTTATTAGGTCATTTCCTTAACCTTGATTAGATTATGAGACGAAATTTTCGTATTGGCAACCCTAAGTATAAAAAAATAAGTTTTTTTCGTATTTTTGTTTGATAAGCTATCAAAAATGACATATAATACGGTTATAAAACGATAGAGAGGTTGATGGATATGGACGAAAAAAAGCGGATGCAAGTTATCGCTGAAAATATTACCTATTACAGAAAACAACGTGGCATCACTCAAAAAGAGCTTGCTAAGGAAGTCGGTATTACTCCGAGCACCATGACCGACTATATGAAACTAAGAAGTGCTCCTTCTTTTGGAGTGATACAAAAATTAGCAGATTTTTTTGGAATAAAAAAATCAGATATTGATACAACATTTAAAGAAGAAAAATCCACAATCCCTTCTTCTTCCATCCCTCTTCCCAACTTTGACCCACGGCAAGCCATTCTCTTATCCAACTACTCCAAGCTCAATGACACACGCAAGAATAAGCTTCTAGCAACCTCTGAGACGCTTCTAGCCGAAGAGCAAGGGAAAATCATTGACATCTCGGAAAAACGGGCAGAATACGACGCTAGAAAGCGTATTAGTTTATCTGTACCTGGTAAAGTCTCGGCAGGCACAGGCTACTGGCAAGAGGATGACTATGACACTATGGTAGACTTCTACGCAGACGATATACCAGATGAAAAAGACTATGACACAGTTGCTGTCGTCGTTGGTCATTCGATGGAGCCGAAAATCAAAAACGGCGACTTCCTCTTTATAAAAATGAAAGACCAAGTTGATCTAAATAAAATCGGCATCTTTCAAGTGGACGGCGAAAATTATGTCAAGAAATTAAAAAACGACTGTTTAGAATCACTCAATAAAGACTATGACAACATCCCAATCACAGCAGACACCGACTTCCGCACCATTGGTGA
Organism: Streptococcus sp. VTCC 12905; assembly: GCF_049893385.1. NCBI lineage: Bacteria > Bacillati > Bacillota > Bacilli > Lactobacillales > Streptococcaceae > Streptococcus > Streptococcus sp. VTCC 12905. The sequence continues at coordinate 35,238 of NZ_JBMVJC010000019.1, forward strand.
AGTGGTGGATATTTATAGGGAGAAATGAACCCTGTGGTAATTGAAGAGTTTAATAACTTAGTTAATTAAAAATACGTGCACGCCCACAGCACGAAAAACGGGCAGGATATTTATATGGAAAATAACGTCACAGTAAATGTATACACACAAAACGAGAGTTATTTTGACGGCGGATTATTAAGTTATATTGGACACAGTTTACTTGCTGCACTAATTACTATCTGCACCTTTGGTATATGCGCTCCTTGGGGAATTTGCATCATGATTAGTTGGAAAACTAAGCATACAGTAATCGATGGCCAAAGACTCTACTTTGACGGATCTGCAATGCAGTTATTCGGAAACTGGATAAAATGGCTATTGTTAACTATCATTACATTAGGTATCTACTCATTCTGGTTAAATATCAAACTTGATCAATGGATTACTAAACATACGCATCATATTGGTTAAGACGAAAAGCGCACTGCCACCCGACTATTCCACTATCATCGTAAAGTCGTGGAGGTGTATAGAAACTGATATCAAAAGGAGGTAATAAATATATGGAAAAAATGGAGTTCATTCAATATAGAAAACTTAAAAATATCACAATTGATTTTGACAAGAATATCAATATTATTGCTGGGACAAATGGAACGTGTAAATCATCAATTCTACATTTGATTAGTAATTCTCACAAAAAAGTTTCAAATTCTTCTAAGCAACCTATTCTATCGACAATACAAAAAATTAATAAGATCTTTAATCCTAAAATAGAATCACTTGCTAGAGGAGATAAAAAATACAATGATCCTGCACCTGGAGTAACTGGTACATTATATACTGCTTATTATGAAAACTATTCACTTAATTTTAGGCGGCATAATAGTAAAACCGAAAAAAACACTGGACGATTCGCAATAAAACCGCAATATCTGACAGGGACAACAGATAGACTTCCAGAAATCCCCATCATCTACTTAGGTATGTTTAGATTATTTTCTTATGGAGAATGGGATGGTGAAAACAAATTTCAAAATTTAATTAGTAAATTACCTAACAAATATCTTGTTGAGCTAGAGAGCGTCTTTAAAGATTTTACTGGCTATGAAATTCAATTAGATGGAAAATTAAATAACTTCGGTGATATTAGGTCAAAACTAGAATTTTCAACTAAAACAAAAGGTATCGATTCAAATACCATTTCTGCTGGTGAAGATAATCTTCTAACAATATTAATATCTCTCGTATCACTAAAAGCGTATTTTGAGAGTATTACACCTGAGTTAGAGAAAAATGTAGAAAGTATTTTACTTATTGATGAATTAGATGCATCTTTACATCCTGAATTTCAAATTAAACTTTTAAATATGTTTACAAATTTCTCAAAAGATTATAAAATACAGATTTTTTTTACTACTCACAGTTTTTCTTTAATTGATTACTCACTAGATAAAAAAATTGGTAATTTAATCTATTTAACTGATCAAATTGATCATGTCGACGTAATAAGAAATATTAATAAATATACTGCCAATGCTTTACTACAAAATAAATTAGTTAGTAATGTATATGCCAAACAGCCGATACCTGTTTTATTAGAAGACGATGAAGCTAAAGACTTTTTTCGAAATTTACTTCAAGCGTATTATGAAAAGTACAATTTATCAATAGAGGCATTCTTTCATGTTATAAATGCAAAGCTATCATCAACTGCTATAAAGGCATTAGCACAAGATCGATATGCTGCTCAATCATCTTTGCGAATCATATCTATTACTGATGGGGACGATCAACTTGGCACTAGCTTTCTAACACACAATTTATTCAGTTTACCAGGTAACTGCTCACCAGAGGAACTTGTTTTTCAATATCTAAAAGAAGTATTATTAGAAGATAGTAATTTTTGGCAAAAGGATGATATAATCGGTTCTGGGTATACAAAAAAATATGTTCAGGAAAACTTTATTAATCAACTTAATGAATTAGAAGAATGCCTAAACAGTCCCGGTTCACATCACGGTGAAAAAAGAGCTAAAAATAAAAAAATATATGGTACCGACAAAGATTTTTGGAATTATGTCATGAAGTATTGGATCGATGATTCTTCTAATCTTTTAGATGTTGAAAACTTCTTTAAGAATTTACACATAGCGTTCCAAAAAACTGCACCATTTTATAATATCAATCCCACTACAACTTGGCCAAATTCTTCTGGCCAAAAATAGAAAATTATTGTATCCTATATAGGAAGGAGGGAAAGTATATGAAAAATATAAGCCCATTGAGGTATCCCGGTGGAAAGTCTCAAGTTTACGATTATGTCAGAGAACTTGTTGTAGCTAACAACGCTACAACCTATATCGAGCCTTATATGGGAGGTATGGGGATCGCTTTAAGATTGCTGTTAAATAAAGATGTTAATAAAATCATGGTAAATGATTATGATAAATCAATATATGCGTTTTGGTATTCTGTTTTAAATTACACAGATCAACTCATAAAAAAAATAGAGAATACTCCAGTTACGATTGAAGAATGGAAAAACCAAAGAAACATCCAGCAAAATAAAAATAATTGCGACAACTTGCTCTTACTTGGTTTTTCAACCTTATTCCTTAATCGTACAAATCGCTCCGGTATTATAAAAGCCGGCGTAATCGGTGGTCTAAAACAGGACGGAGATTACAAACTCGACTGTCGCTTTAATAAAAAGAAAACCATTGAGAAGATAAAATTAATTGCTTCTATGAAAAATCGTATTAACCTCTATAATATGGATGCTGAAAAATTTATTCGTTTAAATATTTCAAGAACGAAAAATTCATTCACTTTTTTCGACCCTCCTTACTACTTAAAAGGTCCTGGTCTATATACAAACTTTTATAATCATGAAAATCACCTCAGTTTGGCCAAGACTATAAAAAAATATATGTCTAACAAAAAATGGATTCTTACATATGATATTTCAGAAGAAATTTTTAAAATGTATAACGACTTTCGAAATGAAAAGTATTATCTGAACTATTCGGTGACAAAACCTAGTAAAGGAATAGAATATATTTTCTATTCGGAACAACTAAACATTCCACCAGCAACACAACATTTGAAAAAAGCCAAATAAAAAAGCCCCACGCTCAAATTTTGGCCGAGGAGAGCGTGAGGCAACTTGTATAAAGAATTAGGCATTAAAAAGCCCTTTTCTTTATACCCATTTTAACAGAAAATGAGGTAAAAAACAATGTGGACAGAAGCACATAAATCCGGAAAAGTGAATTTTGTTGAAAGATACAAAGATCCATATACCCAAAAGTGGAAACGAACATCTGTATTGATGGAGAAAGATACTCCACGGATCAGAAAAGAAGCACAGAAAATACTGGATGCAAAGATAGCAGACATCCTCAGCAAGCTGAAAAGCTCTGAAATGCTATTTACTGATTTATTCGACCAATGGTGGGGATTTTACCAGCAAGAGATAAAACGCTCCTCTATAGCCTCTCTGAGAGGCAATATAAGAGATATTAGAGAAAGCTTTGGAATTGATATTAAGGTTGTCAATATCGACCCCAAATACGTCCAGGATTACCTGGACAACCTGGACTGCTCTAGGAACCAGAAAGAACGGAATAAATCCCATGCTCAACCTTGCTTTTGATTATGCAGTTGACTTAGATATCATCAAAGACAATCCATCAAGAAGAGCCAAGTTGCCACGGATCAAGAAGACTTTGGAAGATTGGAAAAAGGTGGAAGAAAAATATCTTGAGGAAGATGAGATAAAGCCCCTACTGAAAGAATTATCCAGACGACCTAGCACATACCGAACTGCATTACTAGCAGAATTTATGAGCCTAAACGGTTGTCGTATTGGTGAAGCAGTCTGCATTGAACCACGTAACTATGATTTTGATACCAGGGTTCTACAACTCCACGGGACATTCGACCACACTGAGGGCTATCGCAATGGTGAGAAGACGGATCCCAAAACACTAGCCTCTTACCGTGAGACAATCATGACCAAACGGGAAATGGAAATTATAGAGGAATTGGAATTCATGAATGAGCTAGAAAAAAATACCAACCCACGATATAAAGACATGGGCTACATCTTTACAACCAAGAATGGTGTTCCAATCCAGACCAACTCTTTCAATCTAGCCTTGAAGAAAGCTAACGAAAGACTTGAGAAGCCAATTCAGAAAAACCTGACTAGCCATATCTTCCGCCATACCCTTGTCAGCCGTCTTGCTGAGAATAATGTCCCTTTTAAAGCTATTATGGACCGTGTGGGGCATGCAGACGCTAAGACTACAACCCAAATTTACACCCATGTCACAAAGAAACTCAAGGCAAATGTAGCTGAAATCATGGAAAATTACTGATTTTATGCCCTTCTTTGACGCAAAAGGCTTTTGCTTCATCTCCAACCTCCCAGAGTCACTCCCCTGACTCTGGGAGCCCCAAAACACAGAAAAAAGCCCATCACACAAGCTAGAAAGCTTGATATGACGGGCTTTTTTACGCTTAGCCTCGCTCTTTTATTTTTGGCTCTTTGTCAACTGTAGTGGGTAGATGAAAAGCTAACACCTAGAGAGGACGAACTTCGCTCTCTCTTTCTTTATG